>DATLMQ010000225.1:0-5111 GCA_035537215.1 Acidobacteriaceae bacterium | reverse complement strand
CCACTGCTATTTCGATTCATCAGCCATAAGCTAATGCGGCTGGCGGTGCCGTTTCTGCTGGTGCTGCTGCTGGTGAGTTCGGCGCTGGCGAGGGGGGCGTTCTACAAGCTGTTTCTGGGGGGGCAACTGGTATTCTATGGTCTCGCGGCGGTCGGCTGGATGAGCCCTTCGGCGCGACGACTGAGGGCCGTTGCTGTGGCCGAGACCTTTACGATGTTGAACCTTGCCGCTGCGCTTGCGTTTTATAACTTCGCGGCGGGTCGCAAAAAGGTTTGGGTGTAGAAGCTGCGGATTTACCCCGGGAGGAAACATTGTTTGGAACAGGCCTAGGACATTACATCCCGCTGGTGGCGTATGTCGGCTTCTGGGTGATGGTCCTGATGTCGCTGGGGGGCAAGCCGCTGATCGGCTTGTACTACGCGATGCCGTTTGTTCCGTACCGGACGCTTCGGGATAAGTTCCTCGACTATCCGCTGGGCGGAAACATGCTGACGATCCTAGTGATTGCCATCATCGTGGGCGGAGTGCTGCATGGGAAGAAACTTCCGAAGTCGAAGCTGTACGGGATCTGGTTGCTGTTCGCGGTCTATCTGTACTTCTCCATGTGGTTTGGGATGGCGGTGAGCGGGGCGCCGGCGCCGCTGTGGCTGAGCGATTTCAACTTTGTGACCTGGAAGGACTACATGATGCTGCCGCTAATGTTTGTGGCGGCAGGACTGGTGGTGGAGGATCGCCGGGCGGTGCGCAATGTTGTGATCGTGATGGCGATTTCGCTGGCCATGATCGACCGGAGCACGTTGCTGGAAAGTCTTTCAAGGAGCTGGACGAGCTTCGATGAGAGCAAAAGGGATCCGGGGCCGTTGGCGTGGGGATCGAACCAGTTAGCGGCGTTTTTAGCGCAATTTGGGATGTTTTTCTGGGGGTTTGGACGCATTTTGAAGCGTCGCAAGGTAAAGCTGCTGAGCTATGGGCTGGTCGCAGCGACGATTATGGCAACGATGTATACCTTCTCGCGGGCGTCGTACCTTGCGCTGCTGGTGAGTGTGGCGTTGCTCGCCTTCTTGAAGGACCGCAAGCTGTTGCTGGTGCTGCCGCTGTTCCTGTTGTTCTGGCAGGCAATTGTGCCGACCGCGGTAACGGAGCGGGTGCAGATGACCAAGACGGCAGATGGGCAGCTGGAGGCGTCCGCGGCGGAACGTGTGCAACTCTGGCAGGATGCCAAGGAGTCGTTCTATCGAAGTCCGCTGCTGGGGAACGGGTTCTCGACCTTTGTGCTGGGCGAGCACGTGGACGATTTGAAGGATACGCACAACTGGTATGTGAAGGTGCTGGTTGAGACGGGGGTTGTGGGCGGGATTATCGCGCTGTGGATGCTTATCGTGATGGTCCGGACGGGGTACCGGCTGTTCAGGACGGCGCGGGATCCGCTGTACCAGGCGTTGGGACTTGGATGCCTGCTGGCCACATGCTCGTGCCTGGTGGCCAACGGGTTCGGCGATCGATGGACGTACCTGGAGATTAATGGCTTGTTGTGGGTCTTGATGGCGACGGCAGCGCGAGCGCAGCAGCTGACACTGGCTGAGACAGCCGTGCAGGAAGAGACGACCGTGAGCGCGCCGATTCGACTGGCGCCGTCACTGGAGTGGCGGTAAGTGGCGACCGGTATGGTGACAGGCCCGCAGAGCTCGAACGGATCGTTTCGTCCACGGCTGGAGCTGCTGCGACCTGGACCGGAACAGCGCGGACAAAACGGAGGAGCGGAGCCGCATGTTTTGCTGGCGCTCGACCAGTTTCCTAAAAGCCTGGGGGGCGGGGAGCGGGTTGTGCTGCGCCTGGCGGAGCTGCTGCCGGAGTATGGGTATCGGGCATCGATTCTGACCCTGGGCGTGGCGCCGGAGAGCTCGATTCTGACGAGCCCGGCACCGTGCCCGATCTACCTGCTGCCCATGCAGCGGACCTATGGGCCGGAGGCGGTGGGCGCGGCGCTGGAGCTGCGGCGGCTGCTGCGCGAGGAGAATGTGCGGATCGTGCAGACGTTTTTTGAGAGCTCCGATCTGTGGGTGGGGCCGGTGGCCAAGCTCATGTCCGATGCGAAGCTGGCCTGGAGCCGCAGGGATATGGGCATTCTGCGCGGGCGAAAGCACCGGGTGGCGTACCGCTGGATGGCGAAGCTGCCGGACCGGGTGTTCGCGGTTTCGGAGCAGGTTCGGCGGCATTGCATTGATGTGGATGGCGTGCCCGCCAATCGCGTAGAGACGCTGTACAACGGCCTGGATCTGGCGGCCTGGATGGCGCGCGCGGAAGTTGATCAGGAGAGGACGCGGCCGATCATCAAAACGGTGGGTAATATCCGACGGGTGAAGGGGCACGACGTGTTTCTGCGGGCGGCCGCCATCGTGCTGCGTGAGTTTCCGGACGCTCAGTTCTGCATCGGAGGAGAGGTGCTGGAGGCTGAGTTCTTTGCGGAGCTGGAGGAGCTGACCCAGGAGCTGGGAATCGGGGAGAGCGTTACGTTTA
The DNA here is from genome assembly GCA_035537215.1 of Acidobacteriaceae bacterium. GTDB lineage: Bacteria > Acidobacteriota > Terriglobia > Terriglobales > Acidobacteriaceae > Granulicella. The sequence continues at coordinate 2,594 of DATLMQ010000225.1, read as the reverse complement.
CGGGCCCTGTTTCCGACGTCTGCGCTTACCTGCAGGACGCGAGGCTGTTTGTTCTGCCATCGCGCAGCGAGGGATTCTCGAACGCGATCATCGAGGCGATGTCTGCGGCGCTGCCGGTGGTGGCTACCGACGTGGGGGGAAATGCGGAGGCGGTCACGGATGGGGTGACGGGCCGTGTGGTGCCGCCGGAGAATGCGGATGCGCTGGCCGCGGCGATGATCGAGCTGCTGTCCGATCCGGAGCGCTGCCGTGAGATGGGAGCGGCGGGACGGTCGCGGGTGGCGGAGCGGTTCACGACCGAGGCGATGATGCGGCAGCTGGTGTCGGCGTATGAGAGCCTGATCGGTGCCGCGTAAACGTAGACCGCGGCACCCGGAACAGGGAAGCAGACGAGATTAACAGCGGAAGATCTTGGGTGAGGAGATCCCCTTGGTGGCGTTGCGGGAGTCGACCACGAGCTGGGAGCGGTTGACGATGTCCGCGTAGTTGTAGTCGGAGTGATCCGTGACGATGAGGACGCAGTCGTACTGCTCGAGATTGTCGAGCGGCGTGCAAGTCATGTTGAGGTTGTAGTGGCGGCCACGACCGACGGTGGGGAAGTACGGGTCGTTGTACAGGACCTCCGCGCCTTCCTTGCGCAGCAGCTCGATGATGCTGAGCGAGGGGGACTCGCGGAGATCGTCGATGTCCTTCTTGTAGGCCATGCCGAGCATGAGGACGCGGGAGCCGTTGACGGGCTTGCGCTGCTGGTTGAGGGCCTTGGCGACGCTTTGGACGACGAACTCCGGCATGGCTTCGTTGACTTCGCCGGCGAGCTCGATAAAGCGTGTGTTGAAGTCGTATTCCTTGGCCTTCCAGCTGAGGTAGAAGGGATCGATGGGGATGCAGTGGCCGCCGAGTCCGGGTCCGGGGTAGAAGGGATGGAAGCCGAAGGGCTTGGTGGCGGCGGCGTCGATGACCTCCCAGATGTCGACGCCCATGCGCATGGAGAGGACCTTGAGCTCGTTGACCAGGGCGATGTTGACGCAGCGGTAGATGTTTTCGAGCAGCTTGGTCATCTCGGCGACGCGCGTGGAGGAGACACGGACGGCGCGGGTGAAGATGCCCTCGTAGAGGGTGGCGGCGAGCTCGGTTGCGGTGGCCTCGTGACCGCCGACGACCTTGGGGATGTTGTGGCGTGCGACGGTGGTGTTGCCGGGGTCTTCGCGCTCGGGGGAGAAGGCGACGAGGAAGGTGCCCTGGTCTTCGGCGGTGGTGGAGCTCTTGACCTTGAGGCCGAACTTGTTCTCGTTCTCGAGGATGGGGATGAGGAGATCTTCGGTCGTGCCGGGATAGGTTGTGCTCTCGAGGACGACGAGCTGACCCTCACGCAGCCAGGGAGCGACGGCGCGGGCGGTGTTCTCGATGTAGCTGAGGTCGGGCTCGCGATGGCCGGTCAGCGGGGTGGGGACGCACATGATGATGGCGTCCTGGGAGCCGAGGCGGGAGAAGTCGGCAGTGGCGCGGAAGCCGTGCCGGCGGGCGCTCTGGATCTCGCTTTCCTCGATGCGGAAGATGTACGAGCGGCCGGCCTCAAGGTCAGTGACCTTCTTCTCGTCGATATCGAAACCGGTGACGGTGAAGCCGGCTTCCGCGAAGAGAAGGGAAAGAGGGAGGCCCACATAGCCGAGTCCGATGACTCCGATGTTGGCGGTGCGAGTCTTCAGTTTTTCGAGACGAAGGCGGGTGGCCTCGGCGCTAGGTGAGTCCTGAATCGTGGGCATATGTCCTCAATTATTTCATCTGTTGCGATGTGAAGTTTAGACTCAGGACGGCATTTCTCTGCGACCAGAGATGCGCAGAGCGATTCACCCGAAAGCAGCATTGTCCTGAGTTCTGGGATAGCGGATGATCGGCGAATCTCTTCAGGTTGCTTGTACGTCGGTCGGGATCAGCCCACCGGGGTCCAGTACAATCACGGCTCAGACATTTTTCGGGTTAGGCGGGCAGGCATGGCAAGGTTTCTTATCACCGGGATTGCTGGATTCATCGGATCGACGCTGGCGCACACCCTGCTGAAGCAGGGGCACGAGGTTTCGGGCATCGACAACCTGTCGACCGGCAGCCTGGAGAATCTCGCGGACATTCGGCGGGACGTGCGCTTCGAGCAGATCGATCTTCGCGATGCGGAGGGGGTGCGGCGAGCGTGCCAGGGCATCGAGTTCGTTCTGCACCAGGGGGCGCTGGCCTCGGTGCCGCGTTCGGTAAAGGATCCGCTGACCTCGCACGATTCGAACATCAACGGGACGCTGAACCTGCTGCTCGGGGCGCGGGATGCCGGTGTGCGGCGGATCGTGTACGCCGCCTCGTCGTCGGCCTATGGCGACCAGCCGACGCAGCCCAAGCATGAGGCCATGCTGCCGATGCCGCTGTCGCCGTACGCGGTGCAGAAGCTGACATGTGAGTACTACATCCAGTCGTTTCATCGGGCCTATGGGCTGGAAGGGGTTTGCCTGCGGTACTTCAACATCTTTGGCCCGCGGCAGGCGGCTGACTCTCCGTACTCCGGCGTGATCGCGCAGTTCACTTACAAGATGATGGCAGGGGAGACACCG
>DATLMQ010000224.1:0-2008 GCA_035537215.1 Acidobacteriaceae bacterium | reverse complement strand
GGCAGTAGGCCGCGAGGTCGGTCTCGTTCATGGCGGCGGTCTCGATCACGGCGGCGAACTTGTCCCGCGACGTCCAACCTTCGGGGCTGGCGTCGGCATCGGGCAAGAGCCGCCCCTTGCCGCGGGCGTCCCGGCGCCACGTGTGCAGTGGTGCCTCGGAAATCCCCTCGTCCTTCGCCAACTGCCGCACTGGCACCGCGTTCGGCGGCTCCAGCTTCTTCAGGACCGCCGCACGGCGCTCCGTCGAGTAGGCCAACTCACCCCTCCGTCCCGCCCAGCTGAAAATGAGAAATCATATCCAGACGCCGGACAACTTCCCTGATGGGGTGGACGGCCCCTGAGCGGCATCTGTGTGCCAAGCTCGGAGCTGTTGAAGGCATCGAGCGAGAGGAGCCGTCCGCCGTGAAAACTAGCGCAAAGGCCGTCCCGACCACCATCGGTCTCGACATCGCCAAGAACGTCTTCCAAGTCCATGCGGTCGACGCCGCCGGTCAGGTCGTGCTGCGCCGCAAACTCAGCCGCGGCGAGGTACTCCGCTTCTTCGAAGGCCAGCCCAGGGCGCTGGTGGGTATCGAGGCGTGTGGCACAGGACATTACTGGGCCCGCGCAATCGCCGCGCTCGGCCACGAGGTGAAGCTGTTGCCACCCACTTACGTCAAGGCGTACGTCAAGCGCGGCAAGACCGACGCTGCTGATGCCGAGGCGATCTGCGAAGCAGTCACCCGCCCCAACATGCACTTCGTGCCGATCAAGACACCCGACCAGCAGGCGGCGCTGATGATGCACCGCTCCCGTGAGCTGCTGGTCGGGCAGCGAACGGCTCTGGTGAATGCCCTCCGGGGTCACCTCGCCGAGCTGGGCATCATCGCCGCCAAGGGGATCCGCCGCGTCGCCGATCTCCTGGCGGAGCTGGTCGGCGCGGATGACGGCAAGATACCACCGCTGGCCAGGGCGTCGCTCAACTGCCTCGCAGCCCAGATCGAGGCGGTGGAGACGCAGATCAACAAGCTTGAGGCGTTGATCGTGGAGTGGCACAAGGGCAATGAAGCCAGCCGGCGGCTGGCCAGGATCCCCGGTGTCGGACCAATCACGGCCTCGGCTGTTGTTGCGGCGATCGGTGATGCCTCAAACTTCACCTCCGCCCGACACCTCTCGGCGGCATGGGGATTGACACCGAAGCAGAACAGCAGCGGCGGCAAGTCGCGGCAGGGCGGCATCTCCAAGGCCGGGAACACCTACCTGCGGCGCCTGCTGTTCATCGGCGCGATCGCGGTGATCCGCAGCAAGAGGGCGCAGGGGGCCGGGAGCTGGCTGGCGAGACTGCTCGAGCGCCGGCCGGCGAAGGTCGTCGCCATCGCACTGGCGAACAAGACCGCTCGCGTGATCTGGGCCATGCTGCGCAGCGGTGAAGCTTACCGGACCCCCGAGACAGCCGCTGCCACGTCGGCTGCCGCATAAGACGCAGGTGGGAGCTTCCCATCGGAGGTGCCGCGACCGATAGGGGCGTAGGGGCAAGCGGAGTGATGGCCAAACCGGTCGATACCGGGGTCCTGCAAATCCCGTCTGTGTCAGAGCGTCATCGAACGCGTTTCTCTGATTGGGAGCAGGGCTGCGGATTTCATCAGGGCCCGCGGTCATGCGCACCGTACATCGAGAACCTATGGGGGTGAGGCAGCGGCGAGGTCGGATAGGCTGCTTCCAATGGACTCAGAGGGAGCGCCCCAATGACACAGATGCCCGTTCCACAGCCCACGTATTCTGCGGCCGACTTCGACCGCACCCTAATCCTCGCGCTGGAGGTCAGCGAGAAGAGCTGGGTGGTTGCCGCGCACGTGCCTGGGCTGCAGGGAAGCAAGCTCCGGCGCACGCTGTCTCCGACCGCAGAGGCATTGCTCGAAGCAGTCGAAATCTACCGGGCTCGCGCGACGAAGGCGGGCAGGAACGTGGATCGTGTGGTGCTGGTTTACGAGGCGGGCTACTCGGGCTTTTGGCTCGCGCGGTGGCTGGC
>DATLMQ010000223.1:0-8491 GCA_035537215.1 Acidobacteriaceae bacterium | reverse complement strand
AGCCGAAGATGAAGTAGAGGACGAAGAAGGCGATCTGCGCGGGGCTGAGGACCGCATGGCTCATGGAGCCGCTGCCGGCGAGGTGCGCGACCAGGCTGCTGGAGGCGAGCGCGGCGGCAGCGACCATCCAGACGACGACCTGCGTGACGCCGACGGCGCCGACGCCGAGGATTTTGCCGGCGAGGAGCTCGTCGGGCTTGATGGTGGCGAGCAGGACTTCGAAGATGCGGCTGGTCTTCTCTTCGATGATGCTGCGGGCGGTGTTCATGCCGTAAAGCATGATGACCATGTACATGAGGAAGAAGAAGAGATAGGCGATACCGAAGGCGAGGGCGGTGTTGCCGTTGCTGCTTGTGTCGATGTCGACGGGGGCGGTGATGGAGTCGATCTGGGCGCCGGTGAGGCCGCGGGTCATGAGGCCTTCGCGGGTCATGACGGTATGGACGCCGGCTTCGATGGCGCCTTCGGTGGAGATGTCGCCGGCGGAGCGGGCGTGGTACTCGAAGGTGGGGCGGTCGCCGGAGTTCTTGGGGGGGTTGACCCAGAGGTAGCCGGCGAGCCGACCGGAGCGGGCGTGGAGCTGGCTGTCCAGGGTGGAGCGCGTGGCGGCTGACGGCGGGAGGAGATCGACGGTCATCTCACTGCCCTTGCCGGTTTCAAGCTGCTGCTTGAGGTCGTGGGCGAGGGTGCTGTCGCCCGTGATGACGGCGATATGCGATGTGGTCTTGGTGCGCGACATGAGGAAGGCGCTGCCCCCGACGAGAGCGGCCATGAGCACAGGGATGAGGATGGTGGCGAGGATGAAGCTTTTGCTGCGGACGCGCTCGATGTACTCGCGCTTGGCGATGAGCCAGACGTTATGCATGGACGACGCCTCCGGCCTCGGCGAACTCCGGGCTTTCCTTCACGGTGGAGATGAAGATCTCTTCGAGGGTGGGCTCGATGACTTCGAAGCGCGTGATGCTGGCGCCGGAGGCAATGGCGGCGTGCAGGAGGTGCTGCGCGGCGTCGGGGGAGGATAGGGTGATCTCGGCGATGCCGGCGTAGTTGTTGGCGGTGGCGATGCCGGGGTGCTGGAGGAAGCTGTCGTTTCCGCTGAAGACCATCTGGACGCGATTGCGCGGGTAGCGGGTCTTGATCTCGCGCATGCCGCCGGAGAGGACGAGCTGGCCGCGATAGATGATGGCGATGGCGTCGCAGAGCTTCTCGACCTGGTCCATGCGGTGGGTGGAGAAGAGGATGGCTTTGCCGTCGCGGCGGAGCTCGATGAGAGTCTGCATGAGCAGCTCGGCGTTGACGGGGTCGAGGCCGCTGAAGGGTTCGTCCATGATGATGAGCTCGGGCTCGTGGAGCAGCGCGGCGATGAACTGGATCTTCTGCTGCATGCCCTTGGAGAGCTCTTCGGTCTTCTTGTCGATGGCTTCGGTGATCTGCATGCGGTCGCACCAGGCGAGGGAGCGCTGGCGGGCGGTGGACTCGGTGAGGCCGTGGAGCTGGCCGAGGAAGATGAGCTGGTCCAGGACCTTCATCTTCTTGTAGAGGCCGCGCTCTTCGGGGAGGTAGCCGACACGGTGGAGGAGCCCGCGGCTGAACGGCTGGCCGAAGAGCTTGACCGTGCCGGAGTCGGGCACGGTCATCCCGATCATCATGCGGATGGAGCTGGTTTTGCCGGAGCCGTTGGGACCGAGGAGGCCGAACATGGTGCCGGGCTCAATCGTCAGGGAGAGGCCTTCGACGGCGACTTTGGTGTCGTAGACCTTGCGGATGTTGTGGAGTTCGACGATGGGCATGTGGAGCAGACGTTCGGGGCTCGAGATGTAGTTTACAGCGTGTGATCGAGGGGCGAGGGTTGGGGCGCGACGGAGGCGAGAGATCAGAGGTGAGCGGATGCTGGATCGGCGGTTTCCTGGAGCGCGGGCGTGCCGACGGCGGAGTCGACGCGGCGGGGGAAGAGGCGGTCGCGGAGGTGAAGGGCAGGGATCTCACAGAGGCCGGTGGTGAGGACGCCGACGGCGATTTCGGCAAGCCGGATGACGATCCAGGTGAGCGAGGCGGGGATGAACGACTGGCGCGCCATGAGCTTCTCGGTGGGTCCTACCAGAGAGACGTGCCACAGGTAAATCCCGTAGGAGTAGAGGCCGATCCAGGCGACGGCGCGGTAGAGGAGGTTGTGGGTTCGGCCGGGCGGGAGCGGACGGTAGAGCAGAAGGAGGACGGAGATGCCGAGCAGGGTGGCGGCGTCGTGGCTGGTGGCGAGAAAGAATGCGGGTGCGTTGTATTGGCGCAGGGCGACGACCGAGATGAGAAGGCAGAGGAGCCATAGCCATGTTTTGGAGCGCAGGCGACTGAAGCGCTCCGGCGCGAAGTGGAAGAGCATGGCGAGGAGAACGCCGTAACCGATGCTGTCGATGCGGGCGTGGGTGGGCAGGAAGACAAGGTGCCCGGTCATGACGAGGAAATAGCGAAACGGGATTTCGAGCAGGCAGACGGTGAGCAGGAAGAGGAAGAGGCCGCGGACGGTGGCTCGGCGACGAGCGGCGATGGCCATGCAGAGCGTGAGGAGCAGATAGGCGTGCTCTTCGACGGCGAGGCTCCAGGTGTGGGCAACGCCGCCGACGTAGTTCTGGATGTTGAGCAGGTTGCCCCAGAGGAAGTGGACGGTTTCCTGTCCTGTCAGCAGAAGGACGGCGAGGAAGAGGTAATACTGCGGCCAGATTTTGAAGCCGCGGCGGATGAGGAAGCGCGTGGAGTCGATGCCGCGGCGGACCTTCCACTCCTTCATGAGGAGGCCGCCGACGAGGAAACCGCTGAGGACGAAGAAGATGTCGACGCCGACCCAGCCGATGTGGTCCTGGAAGCCTAGGGCGAGGAAGAACGGCCGGATGGGCGAGCCGGGGGAGTGGAAGTCGATGACGAGGAGGATCGCGATGCCGCGGATGAAGTCGAGTTCGAGCTCGCGACGCAGCGGCTTCGAGGCCAGGTGAGTGGGTGACTTCAAGCGTCAGACCTCGGCGACTTCGTGGAGCTTGGGTCGGGGAGAGCTGTCGTGGAACTTGCGCTTGAGCAGAAGGAAGCGGCTTTCGAAGAAGTTGAAACTGCACCAGGAGACGGCCACGGAGGCCGCCGCGGCGATGAGCCCGGGGACGACGACGGAGAGGGCTTTGGAGCCGAAACGGGCCAGGAGCTCTGGGCGAAGGCGCGAGATGATGAGGCCACCGACGGTGTAGTGGTAGATGTACAGGCCGTAGCTGTAGCGGCCGAAGAAGCGCAGGAACCGGGCGGAGGCGAAGCGCTGCAGCCAGCCGTCGTGGCGCAGGCAGGCGGCGATGAGACTGGTGAAGGTGAATGCAAGCAGGGTGAGGCCCCAGGTAGAGAATGCGGGCTGGCCGAGGATCTCGAAAGCGGGGTCGAAGAACCAGACCACGACCAGCACAGCGCAGCATGAGAGCAGGACCGGAACGGCGGCGGCGAGCACGCGCTGGCGAAAGCGGGAGCGTACGGCGATGGCGAGAAGGCCGCCGAGGAAGAGACCGTCGAGGCGCGCGGGCGTCCAGCTGTAGACGAGGTAGGGATGGAGGGCGGTGGCGCCGGAGAGTACGAGGGCGAGGCGCACGGCCAGCGATGCGCCTGCGCCGATGACGGCGGCCATCGCGATGCGGCGGCGGGTTCTAAGAAGAAAGACCAGCAAGGGCCAGACGAGATAGAACTGCTCTTCGACGGCAAGGGACCAAAAGTGATTGACGTTGATCCAGTAGCCGTTGGTGAGGGGCGGCTGGTTGGAGAGCGGGAGATTTGCGACGTAGGTGAGGTACTGGAGGAGCGTGATGGCGGACCAGTGCTCGCCGCGGATGCTCGTGATGACCAGCAGGAGAAGGAAGAAGCCGTAGTAGAGCGGAAAGATGCGGAGGACGCGACGGGCATAGAAGTTGCGGAAGAAGCGGCGCGCGGGGAGAGTGTCGTACAGGATGCCGGTGATGAGGAAGCCGGAGAGGACGAAGAAGAGATCGACGCCGATCCAGCCAGCGGCACGGAGCTGGGCGAAGAAGCGCAGGAGCGGGCTGCCCGCGGGGTCCGGGTTGGACCAGAAGAGGTGGCAGTAGAGAACGGAGAGGATGGCGAGACCGCGGATGCCATCGAGAGCGGGGAGATGCTTTCCCGTGGTGGACTCATCGGGATGAGAGCGCGGCACGGGGGTGGTCACGCTTTCAGTGTCTCAAATCTTCGAGCGGTTCCGGAGATGGGCTCCCGCGAAGGGATGGGGATCCAACGGCAGCAAGAGAAGAGGCGCGCCGTGCGGCGCGCCTCTTCGTTCCCGGATGCAGATGCAAGGGTGAAGCTAGGACTGGGATTCCGCGTCGCCACCCTCGGCTGGGGTGTTTTGCTCTTCGAGCTGGCGCTGGAGATCTTCGCGGCGCTTCTGGCGGGCGTCGGCGCGCTTCTGGGCCTTCTCGTTCAGCTCCTGCTCGGCGCCCAGCAGCTCAATGAAGGCTACCTCCGCGGCGTCGCCCACGCGCGGTCCCTTGCGGATGATGCGGGAGTAGCCACCGTTGCGGTCGGCATAGCGCGGAGCCACGGTGGTGAAGAGACGGTCCACGGACTCGGGCGTGAGGAGATACGCGAGCGCCTGGCGGCGGGCATGCACGCTGCCGTTCTTGCCCAGGGTGATCATCTTTTCGACCAGGGGACGCGAGGCCTTGGCCTTGGTGAGGGTGGTCTCGATGCGGTCGTGGAGGATGATGGAGGTGACGAGGTTGCGAAGCAGGGCGCGGCGATGGCTGGTGTTGCGACCCAGCTTGAAGCCGCCTTTACGGTGGCGCATGGTGATCTCCTTCGACCCGGCAGCGGCCGTGGGTCGGATTGCTCAAGGTTAGGGCGGCGCAGAGGAGAGGTCTCCGCTGCGCCGCGGTGATTAGAAGGTTTCGGTTTCGTTGACGGGCTCGAAGTCCTCGTCCTCGTCTTCTTCCTCGTCGTCGAAGCTGCCGTAGCTGGCGGCCAGCGTGGCGGCGGGGAGGACAGAGGTGGGGCCGGGGACCGGGTTGCCGTTCTCGTCGATCTTCATGCCGAGGGAGAGACCCATCTGAGCAAGGATTTCCTTGATCTCATTGAGGCTCTTGCGGCCGAAGTTCTTGGTCTTGAGCATCTCGGCTTCGGTCTTCTGGATGAGCTCGCCGATGGTCGCGATGTTGGCGTTCTTCAGGCAGTTGTAGCTGCGCACGGAGAGCTCAAGCTCCTCAACGGAACGGTTGAGGTTCTCGTTGCGGATCGCGGGACCATCGTGCAGACCGTCGTGACCGGCTTCCATCTCTTCTTCGAAGTTGATGAAGATGGTCATGTGGTCCTTGAGCAGCTTGGCCGAGAGGCCGAGGGCATCTGCCGGGAGCACGGTGCCGTTGGTCCAGATCTCGATGGTGAGCTTGTCATAGTCGGTGATCTGACCGAGACGGGCGGCCTCTACGAGGTAGTTCACCTTGCGGACGGGCGAGTGGACGGAGTCGACCGGGATGAAGCCGATGCCGAGGTCGGCGTCGAAGTTCTTGTCGGCCGAGACGTAGCCACGGCCGCGCTTGAGGCGCATCTCCATGTCGATGCGTCCGCCTTCGGAGACGGTGCAGATGTAGACGTCAGGATCGAGGATCTCGACGTCGGAGTCGGCTTCGATCATGCCGGAGGTGACGACGCCCGCCTGGTCGGCGTGCAGGTAGAGGGCCTTGGGGCCTTCGCCGTTGAGCTTGAACGGGATCTGCTTGAGGTTGAGGATGATGTCGGTCGCGTCCTCAACGACGCCGGTGATGGACTGGAACTCGTGCAGCACGCCTTCGATCTTGACGGCGGTGACGGCGGCGCCTTCGATGGAGCTGAGCAGGGTGCGACGCAGGGCATTGCCGATGGTGGTACCGAAGCCGCGCTCAAAAGGCTGCGCGGAGAATTTGCCGTAGTTGTTCGTGAGAGTCTCGTTTTCGACGGCGAGACGCTTGGGCTTCTGGAAACCTCTCCAAAGCATGGTGGATCCTTTCTTCCCTGCCCGCGCGAAGCATTTTGCGAAGGTTCAGGGGTGCGGCGGTGGGAGCGTGCGGTTGGGGTATTGCTGCGGGGTGAGAACCACGCGCCGGCGCGGTGAAGCCGCTCGGCGCGTGGGTACCCTGATGCTTACTTGGAGTAGAGTTCGACGATCAGCTGCTCGTTGACGGGCAGGTGGACGTCCTCGCGCCGGGGCAGAGCGATGATTTTGCCCGAGAGGTTGTCGGGGCTGGCATCGATCCAGCCGACGCGGCTCTGGCCGGAGGCGAAGTCCTTGGCGACCTCAAGCAGGACGAGTTCTTTGGAGCCCTGGCGGATGGCGATTTCATCACCGACCTTGCACTGGAAGCTCGGGATGTTGACCTTGCGGCCGTTGACCTGCACGTGCCCGTGACGGACGACCTGACGGGCCTGGCGGCGCGAGAGGGCGAAGCCGAGGCGGTAGCAGACGTTGTCGAGGCGGGTCTCGAGCTGCTGGAGCAGGAGCTCGCCGGTGACACCGGTCTTGTTGGAGGCCTTCTCGTAGTAGGCGCGGAACTGGGTCTCAAGCGTGAAGTAGATGCGCTTGGCCTTCTGCTTCTCGCGGAGCTGCAGGCCGTAGCCGACGAGCTTTTTGACCTTCTTGGACTGGCCGTGCTGGCCGGGGGGGAAGTTGCGCTTTTCGACGGGGCACTTGTCGGTGAAGCACTTGGGGCCCTTGAGGAACAGCTTTTGACCGTCGCGGCGGCACATGCGGCAGACAGGTCCTGTGTAACGTGCCATTTGGTTCTATCTCCTGGGATCTGGTGATTCTGGTGTCGATCGCTTTACACGCTGGCAGCGCTTCGTCGCGATCCATAGGGCAAAGGGATCAGGAAGCAGGGACAGTAGGGCGCTCAAGCGCCGTTCTTGATCCCTGCTCCCTGGGAGTTACACGCGGCGGCGCTTGGGCGGGCGGCAGCCGTTGTGCGGCATCGGCGTGACGTCGCGGATCGAGCGGACGTCGATGCCGGCGGCGGCGAGGGCGCGGATGGCGCTCTCACGGCCGGAGCCGGGGCCAGCGACGCGGACATCGACCGCACGCACGCCGTGGTCGCGGGCCGCGTTGGCGGCGTTGACCGCTGCCTGCTGCGCGGCAAACGGGGTGCCCTTGCGGGAGCCGCGGAAGCCGAGCGAGCCGGAGCTCTTCCAGGAGAGCGTGTTGCCCTGCTGGTCGGTGATGGTGACGATGGTGTTGTTGAAGCTGGCCTGGATAAAGACCAACCCGAACGGAACGTTCTTCCGCTCGCGCTTTTTGAACTTCTTGCCCTTGCCGGACTTGGCGCCGGCAGTCTTCTGCGCTGTCTTCGCCATGGCTTACTTGGTCGCTTTCTTTTTGCCGGCAACGGTGCCCTTGCGGGGGCCCTTGCGGGTGCGGGCGTTGGTGTGGGTGCGCTGGCCGCGAACGGGGAGGCTGCGGCGGTGGCGGAGGCCACGATAGGACTGGATTTCGATCAGGCGCTTGATGTTGAGGCCGATCTCCTTGCGGAGGTCGCCTTCAATGCCGCCTTCCTGCTCGATGACGCCGCGGATCTTGTTGAGCTGATCCTCGTCGAGGGTAGCCATCTTGGTAAACGGGTCGATGCCGGCCTTGTCGAGGATCGACATGGCGCGGGGATTCCCGATGCCGTAGATGTATGTGAGGGCGATGCGAACCTGCTTGTTGGGGGGCAGGTCGACGCCGGCGATACGGGCCATGGGTGCCTTTCGGTGGGGGCTTGGCCTGCGTTGCAGGAAGCGGGGTGGAGGGTGGACGGCTGACAGAAGCCCTTTCGGGGTACCTGCCTCCACCGGGTTCAACGCACGCCTCGAGTTCGGCGAACTAGCCCGGCGGGGCCGCATGGATACAGGGTTCAGGGCCCGGGATCAGGCCCGGGGATCAACCCTGGCGCTGCTTGTGCTTGGCGTTCTCGCAGATGACGCGAACGACGCCACGGCGGTGGATGACCTTGCACTTGTCACAGATTGGCTTTACGGATGCACGGACCTTCATGAACTAACTTCCCTTCTGACTTCTGCTGGCGGTGCGACAGGCGCAGGACCTGGTCTACCCGCTACTTGTAGCGGTAGACGATGCGACCGCGGCTCAGATCGTAGGGGCTGAGCTCGATGGCGACGCGATCACCGGGGAGGATGCGGATGAAGTTTTTGCGCATACGCCCCGAGACGTGCGCGAGGACCTGATGCTTGTTCTCGAGCTCGACCTTGAACAGCGCGTTGGGCAGGGTCTCGACGACCGTTGCCATGACTTCAATCGCATCTTCCTTCGACAAACGCTCTCCTTCGTGGAGTATCGGATCTGGATCCGGAACTCCCAACTGCCACAGCCTGTTGCTGGTTGATCTGTAGCTCCCGCAGGGCCGCCCCGGCGTGGAGTCTGCGCGAGCCGCGCACCATCACCAAGTCTAACCGAAAACCTCAGGCATGGGAAGATCCATGGCTTTCTGGCCGGACG
>DATLMQ010000222.1:0-5494 GCA_035537215.1 Acidobacteriaceae bacterium | reverse complement strand
AAAACCCTCGCGATCTCTCGCATGTTTCTCGACAACATCGAGAACGTGCAGGCCAGCTGGGTCACCCAAGGCCTCAAGGTCTTACAGATGGGCCTCCGCTTCGGCGGCAACGACGTTGGCTCTGTCATGCTCGAAGAAAACGTCGTCCGCGCCGCCGGCACCTCGAACTGCACCACCGAGGAGGAGCTACGCCGCATCATCCGCGACGCCGGCTTCAAGCCCATCCAGCGCGACACCCTCTACCGCACCATGTTCCTCAACTAGCCACCTCGGCTCCCAGCCTTCCTCTCAGCACTCCTGCACCTGCATGCCTCCCCCCAAGCCTGCATCACACCCTCAGCTGCGGCGATCCATGTCCGCGCCCGAGGAAACCGATGTCACGCTCGTCTTCGTCGCAAGCTTTTCAGCTCTGCTTCGTCTTGACCGCCGCCCTTCTCGCGGCGGCACATCCCGTCTCGGCCGTCTTCGCGCAATCGCGGCATACCTCCACTCACCGCAGCGCCTCTCGGCCCGCCCCCGCGGAAGCCATCAAGAACGTCTTCTGGCAGCCCAATCAGCTCGTCCAGGGCTCTCCCGTCTTCATCACCGTCGAACTCGACCGCGCGCCCCGCCGCGTCACCGGCACCTGGATCGGCAAATCCATCACCTTCCTGCCCAAGCCCGACGACCCTAAGGTCTGGTACGCCCTCGCCGGGGCCGATCTCGAGACCCAGCCCGGCCCCTACGACCTCAAGATCAGCGCTGTCCTGCCCAACGGCCGCATCGCCTCCTCCACCAAACCCATTGGTATCGGCCCCGGCGACTTCAAGACCGGCTCCATCGACGTCCCCGAGAACTTCGTCGAGCCCGACCCAGCCGGCAAGCGTCAGATCGCGGCTGACAGTGTCCTGAAGACCCGCGCCTACGCCCGCACCGCCCCGCGCCCCCTCTGGTCCGGCAACTTCATCAAGCCGGTCGAAGGCCCCTCCACGGCGACCTTCGGCGAGAGCCGCATCCTCAACGAAGAAAAGTCCAGCACCCATCGCGGCACAGACTTCCCCGTCAAGGAAGGAACATCCGTCGTCGCCTCCAACACCGGCACCGTCGTCCTTGCCAAAGAGCTCTTCTACGAAGGCAACTGCGTCATTCTCGACCACGGCGACCACCTCTACAGCATTTACATGCACCTGTCGCGCACCGACGTCCGGCCCGGCGACAAGGTCGAAAAAGGCGACAAGCTCGGGCTGTCCGGAGCCACCGGCCGGGTCACCGGCCCGCACATGCACTTCGGCGTCCGCTGGAACGGCGCTTACCTCAATCCCGTCCAGCTCCTCGCCCTCACCCTTCCCGGCACGGCCTCCACCTCCGCCGTCTCCCATACCGCCAGCCACTCCCGCTCGTCGCCGACCCGCCGTCACACTCGCTGACAGCCGCCAGTGATCAGCCAGGCTCCCGCACTCTAGTACCGTTCGCATCTCGCGAACTCTCCGGTAGAGTGGGTCACGCACCCCTGCTCAACCCATACCCATGCCCTCTTCCTGTACCACCCGCGCGTTCGTCGCCGCCCTCTTCTGCCTGCTCGCCAGCCCGCTGCCATCACAGGCCCCCTCCTCCCCGAGCCTCGCGCTCCACCTCACCGACAGCGCCACCGGCAAGCCCGTTCGCGATCCTGTAGTCACGGTGAACGGCAAGGTCCTTCACCCGGACGTCGACCCCGCCACCTACAGCCTGCCCGCCGGCACACAGCTCGTCATGGCACGCGCCCCCGGCTACCGCGCCGTCTCCGTTTCTCTCTCGGACCTCAACGCCGCCCACGGCACGCTGGCCCTCCATCCCTTCAACGTCCGCGCGCTCTATCTCTCCGAGTTCGGCATCTCCTCCTCCGTGCTCCGCAACGGCGCACTCGACATCATCCGCAGCGGCAGCGCCAACGCCCTTGTGATCAACGTCAAAAGCGACCACGGCCAGCTCGTCTACCCCAGCGATATCCCGCTTGCCAAAGCCATCGGCGCGCGCAAGCTCACCACCATCAAGAGCCTCCGCGACCTCGTCAACACCGGCCACGCGCAAGGCGTTTACATGATCGCCCGCATCGTCACCTTCAAGGACGATCCCCTCGCCACCAGCCGCCCCGACCTCGCCATCCATCTCGCCAGCGGCGCGCTCTTCCGCGACCGCGAAGGCCTCGCCTGGGCCGACCCCACCCAACCCGAGGTCCGCGCCTACGACATCGCCATCGGTGTCGAAGCCGCCAAAGCCGGCTTCGACGAAGTCCAGTACGACTACGTCCGCTTCCCCGACTCCCTCGCCAAGCTCGTCGTCCACGGTCCCACCGACGAAGCCTCACGCATCAGGACCATCTCCACCTTCCTCGCCGACGCCCACGCCGCGCTCGCCCCCTACAACGTCTTCCACTCGGCCGATATCTTCGGCTACACCTTCTGGAACACCAGCGACACTGGCATCGGCCAGCAGCTCAACCACCTCATCGACACCGTCGACTACCTCTGCCCCATGCTCTACCCCTCCGGCTTCAAATACGGCATCCCCGGCCACTCCAAGCCGATGGCCACCACGCAGGACATTCACGACACCATCAAGCTCACCCTGGACAACGGCATCAAACGCACCCAGATCAACCCGAAGAAGCTTCGCCCCTGGCTCCAGGCCTTCCGCGACTACGCCTTTGGCGGCGTGGTCTTCGGTCCCGAGCAGGTATCCGCGCAGATACGTGCCGCCGACGCCGACTCCACCGACGGCTGGTTGCTCTGGAACCCGCGCAACCGCTACTCCGATATCGGCCTCACCCGCGTTGCCGCCGCTCCCGGGGGTGCCCCGACCCACCCGGGTACCACACTGTCGCTCAAGTAAAATCGCGGGAGACGTCTGCTCGGAGCGCCTCCCCTGTTCAACCCACTTCCATCGCTGGCCAGCTTCATCGCGAACGCGCATGGCCTCACGCACTACTGGAAGACCCACTACGCAGACCGCACCTTTCGCGGCGAGTACCGCTGGAACGGCTTCGACGTCGCTCTGCTCGTGCCCTACTTCGTCGTGATGGTGATCCTCGCCTTCTACGGCATCCATCGCTATCAGCTCGTCTGGCTCTACTTCCGCAACAAGCGCAAAGCGGCGCGCTCCGACCAGCCTCCCGCGCACTTCCCTGTCGATCAGCTCCCCTTCGTCACCGTCCAGCTCCCTATCTACAACGAGCAGTTCGTCATCGACCGCCTCATCGACGCCTGCTGCCGCCTCGACTACCCTCGCGACCGCTTTGAGATCCAGGTCCTGGACGACTCTACCGACGAGACGACCGAAGTCGCTCGCTCCATCGTCCAGCGCTACGCCACCGGCACCGAAGGCCTTCCCCCACAGCCCATCGTCTACATCCATCGCTCCAACCGCCACGGCTACAAGGCCGGCGCCCTTGAAGAAGGCCTCCGCGTCGCCCGCGGTGAGCTCGTCGCCATCTTCGACGCAGACTTCGTCCCCCCCGTCCAGTGGCTGCAGCAGGTCGTCCACCACTTCGCCGAGCCCAGGGTCGGCATGGTCCAGACCCGCTGGACACACCTGAACCGCAACTACAGCTTCCTCACGCAGGTCGAAGCCATCCTCCTCGACGGACACTTCGTTCTGGAACACGGCGGCCGCTCCCGCGCCGGTGTCTACTTCAACTTCAACGGTACCGCCGGCATGTGGCGTCGCGTGGCCATCGACGAAGCCGGTGGATGGCAGCACGACACCCTCACCGAAGACACCGACCTCAGCTACAGAGCTCAGCTGAAAGGTTGGCAGTTCAAGTACCTCCAGGATGTCGAGTGCCCCGCCGAGCTCCCCATCGAAATGACCGCCTTCAAAACCCAGCAGGCGCGCTGGGCCAAAGGCCTCATCCAAACGGGCAAAAAGATCCTCCCCACGGTCCTCCGCTCGTCCGCGCCCTTCCACACCAAGCTCGAGGCCTGGTATCACCTCACCGCGAACATCAGCTATCCGCTCATGATCGTGCTCTCCACTCTGCTCATGCCGGCCATGATCATCCGCTCCTACCAGGGCTGGGTGGAGATGCTGCTCATCGACTTCCCGCTCTTCATGGCCTCGACCATGTCCATCTCCAGCTTCTATCTCACCAGCCAGCGCGAACTCTTCCCGCGCACCTGGTACAAGACGATCCTCTACCTGCCGTTTCTTATGGCGCTCGGCGTCGGCCTCACCATCACCAACACCAAAGCGGTCCTCGAAGCCCTCTTCGGCATCAAGTCCGCCTTCGCCCGCACCCCCAAGTACCGCGTCCTGAAGAAGGGCGAAAAATCCAACGCCAAAAAGTACCGCAAGCGCCTCGGTATCATCCCCTGGATCGAGCTGCTCATCGGCTGCTACTTCGCCCTCACCGTCTGGTACGCCGTCTCCACGGAGAACTACTTCACCGTCCCCTTCCTTCTGCTCTTCGTCCTGGGTTACTGGTACACCGGCCTCCTCAGCCTCTTCCAGGGCCTCTTCGAACGCCGCGGCTCACAAGGCGAAGACATCCACGAGAAGCCCTACCCGGTCGGCATCTAGCTCAGCCTTCGCATGACCCTCAAAACCGAGCTCTAGTCTCGCGCCCAGGTCTGGACAAACGTCGCTTCACCCTCGTCGAGATCCACTCCCTGGACGATCTTCAATGGCTTCAGCCAGCCTCTAGGCACTTCGGTCTGATGACCGCCATTGACCTCGCCGGAGTCGCAGACGCAACCTTGCACAGCGCCGCCGATCTCCTGGTCCGCCACGGCCTCGCTTACCTCCAAGCCTGGGGCGCTGACTGCGAACGCTGGCATGACGTTGTCGACCGCGTCAACATCGACCGCCTCACTTCACTGGGCGTGTATCCCGAGGGAGCCTGGGATCCACTCATGACGACCTGGCATGCTCGCCAGTCACTGCACGAATGCGTCTGGGGCTTCCGCTGGTGCGGCATGGCCGCGGGCCACTACAACGAAGACTGCCGAGACGCTATCCTCGCCGCCACGTCACTCTATCTGGACCAGGCGCGCGTGGCCTTTTACCACGCCGGCCGCCCTCAGTAGCCCAACAAGAAAGGCCCGCCGAAGCGGGCCTTCTCCCATCCGTGGTAATCCGTCAGAAGCGCAAGCCGAACTTCACAGGGATGTACGTCGTCGTCTGGCTGTTCTGCGGGAAGTAGTTGTACCCGGTGTAGGTGTCGATGTTGGCGGGCGTCAGCCCGGGCTTGTACTCGTTCTTCATATACACGTAGCGCACCTCGGCATACAACCGCTGCGTGGAAAAGCGCGAGAACTTATAGGTCACCCCGAAGCCGCCGTTGAATCCCGGCGCATTCGACGTGTAGTGATCGATTACCTGGTTCGCCACATAGTTGTAGCAGTAGTAGTAGGAGCAATACCGGCCGTTCTGCGGCAGCGTAAAGTTCCCGACCTTGTGGTAGAACCCCACACCGCCGGTCACGTACGCGCCAAGTCCCTGCCCCGAGTAGATGTTCACAATTGGATTGATCGACAAC
>DATLMQ010000221.1:0-12875 GCA_035537215.1 Acidobacteriaceae bacterium | reverse complement strand
TCCGCGATCGCGCGCTCCGCCAGGGGCTTGCGAACGGCGTCGAGCTGAAGTCCGCGCTCAAGGATGAGATCCGCCGGATCCTCGACTCGGTCGCCGCGCCCGTCCGCCACCCCGCGGCCCCCCCCGAGGTGATCCTGCTGGTCGGGGTCAACGGCACCGGCAAGACGACCACCAGCGGCAAGCTGGCCGCGCTGTACCGTCGCGAGGGCAAGTCCGTACTGCTCTGCGCCGCCGACACCTTTCGCGCCGCCGCCATCGAGCAACTCGAGGTCTGGGCCGAGCGCTCGGGGGTCGCGCTGATCAAGACCAAACAGGGTGGCGACCCTTCGGCCGCGCTCTATGACGCCGCGACCGCCGCCAAGGCACGCTCCACGGACATCCTCCTGGTCGACACCGCCGGTCGCCTGCACACCAAGTCCGACCTGATGAAAGAGCTGGACAAGATGCGCCGCACCGCCGAGCGCCTCATCCCGGGCTCTCCGCACCAGACCCTGCTTGTCATTGACGCCACCACAGGCCAGAACGGGTTGACCCAGGCCAAGCTCTTCACCGAGGCCGCACGCGTCACTGGAATCGTCCTTACCAAGCTCGACGGCACCGCCAAGGGCGGCATCGTCGTCGCGATCGCCCGCGAGCTCGGCCTTCCGGTTCGATACGCCGGGATCGGCGAGAAGCTGGACGACATCCTCCCGTTCGATCCCGCGAGCTTCGTCGACTCCCTGCTCGATTAGCCGGCCTGGATAGGGCGGAAGCTAACCTTTCCGCGCATCCAGACGTTCTAAGTAGATGGCACACGGTCGCGAACTTTTCCGCAAGATGCCGAAGGTAATGCTGCCATCGTCCCGGGGTGCGACGCCGAAGAGCTATCCTGTCGCAGCTGTCCGAATACGATACTCGCCTCCGTAGCCCCTGTAAGTGACTAAGGAGGTTCCTCCCATGCATCAACTCTTCGCTGCCTTCTTTGCCATGGTGTTCTCGTTCTCACACGCGCAGACCGTTCGCCATAGCCAGGCCTTTATCGCCTCCGAACATCCCACCGTCGCCGTGTTCCATGTCGGCACACCCACGCGCACCGAACTTGCCCAGCAGGAGTTCGCCAAGATCTCCAGCTATGCTGAAACGGCATGCGTCTCCTGCCGTCGGATGAACGTGGTCTCCAGCGTGCGCTAGCGCTGGCCGGTGAGGCGGCCGCCTTCGCCTCCCCGAACCCTACGGTCGGCTGCGTTCTCCTGAGGGGCGATCGGACCCTCGGCGAAGGCTCCCACCGCTACGATTCCTTTGATCATGCCGAGATCGCCGCGCTGAAGCAGGCTCGCTCCGCTGGTCACGATGTCCAGGGTGCGACCGCCTGCGTCACCCTCGAACCCTGCTCCCATCACGGCCGGACAGCACCCTGCTCTGATGCTCTGATCACCGCCGGGATCTCCCGGTGCGTGGTCGCAACTGTGGACCCCAATCCGCTGGTGAGCGGCCGCGGCCTGGCCCGGCTGCGCGCCGCCAATATCGAGGTCCTACTCGACGCTCCGGGCTCCCCCATCGCACAGCAGGCTCGGCGCCTGAACGATCCCTTCGCCTTCGCTATCCAGCACAACCGTCCCTTCGTCACGCTGAAGGCGGCGGTCTCCGTGGACGGCAAGCTTGCGCCCCCCGGGCGCGAACGCACCGGCATCGCTCCGCACTGGCTCACCGGACCCGCAGCTCGTGCCGACGTCCAGCAGCTGCGGCACGGCTCCGACGCTCTCCTCACCGGCATCGGTACCGTCCTGGCCGACAATCCCGAGCTCACCGACCGCACCGGCCTTCCGCGCCGCCGCCCTCTGCTGCGCGTGGTCCTGGACCCCCAGCTCCGGATCCCCACGGATTCCAGGCTCGTCCGCTCCGCCGCACAGCGCGCTCCGTCGGGTCCCACCCACTCCGATCTCTTGATTCTCTGCGCAGAAGGTGCTCCCGCCCGCAACGAAGCGGCACTCCGCGCCTGCCATGTCGAGGTCTTCAGCCTGCCCTCGGCGGAGCGAACGCTCGACCTCCACGCGGTTCTCGGCATCTTGCAACAGCGTCAGATCCGCAGCGTGCTCACCGAAGCCGGTTCAGCTCTCAACGGAAGCCTGCTGCGCGCACAGCTCGCAGACAAGGTCGTCCTCTACATCGCCGAACGCGAGCTGGGGGTTGAAGCGCTTCCGTTCGCCGCCGCCGCAGCCTCTCCCTACGCTCTGCAGGAGCAGCTCACTTCCGTCACCCGCGCCACCTTCCCCAACGGAACGGCGGAAGACATCCGCATCACCGGCTATCTGCAGGACCCCTGGAACCCTCTCTAAACAGAGCCGCGCTCTCGGCCGGCTACGCTCCACTTCCCTAGTACCCTATCTACATGTTCACCGGTCTTATCGAAACCACCGGAACCGTGCTCGCCGTCAAGTCCACCGATGGCGCCACGCGGCTGATCATCGCCGCGCCGCAGCTCGCCGGCCGCTGGCGCATCGGCGACAGCATCGCCGTCAACGGCGTCTGTCTCACCGCGCTCGACATGGAGGACCTGGACGAGCCGCACCCCGGACGCTTCGCCGCCGACCTGGCCGAGGAGACCCTCCAGCGCACCAGCCTCGCGCATCTCGAGCCCGGCGCTCTGGTCAACCTCGAACTCCCCACGCCCGCCGGATCGCCGCTCGGCGGCCACGTCGTCCAGGGTCACGTCGACGCCACGGGAGAGCTCCTCTCGCTCGTCCCGCTCCGCCCCGACCTCGACACCACGGACTGGCGCATGTCCGTCCGACTTCCGCCACAGCTCCTCCCGCAGGTGATTCCTCAGGGCTCCATCACCATCGATGGCATCAGCCTCACCATCGCCGCGGTGCAGCCACCGGATGCCGCCGGCTTCCTGCGCATTGAAATCGCCGTCATCCCCCACACCTACAAGCGCACCAACCTGCACTCGAAGATGGCAGGTGACCTTGTCAACATCGAGACCGACGTGCTCTCGAAATACGCCGCGCAGCAGCGCTCCGACGCGAGTGCCCCCACACCCCGGGTCCCCGCCGTTCCCCAAGCCCCACCCGGCACCCCACAGCGCACCCCCGCCACCGAGTGGCTCACCGCGGAGTACCTGCTCGCGAACGGCTACTAACGCACCTCCGCTCTGCATAGCTCGGCTCACCTCCGCCATCAATTCAGTGCCGACTCTACGCCGTCACGTGCGCCGAGTCCCCCGCCGTCACGTCATAGCACGCGCCGGTCACCATGGCGGCCGCGGCGCTGGCCAGAAACACCGCCACCGGGGCCACCTGCTCCGGCTGCAGCCAGGGTATCCCCAGCGGCATCTTGGGAAGCCGCGCCTGCACCGTCTGTTCCTCGCTCGGATGCTCCGGGGGATCTTCCGTCATCGTCTCTCCCACCGCCATGCTCCACCGCCGGTCGTTGCGCGTTAACGGCGTGTCGATCAGCCCCGGCTCGATCGTGTTCACCGTGATCTTGTACTTCCCCAGTTCCAGCGCGGCGGACTTCATCAGCCCGATAATCCCCCACTTCGACGCCGAGTACGCAGAGCCGTTCTTCATCCCGTAGCGCCCCTGCATCGACGAGATCAGGATCAGCCGCCCGCCACCGCGCTTCACAAGATGCGGCGCAAACGCCCGCACTGTGTTCGCCGTCCCACTAAGGTTGTTGTCAATGATGTCGTGCCAGTCGGAGTCCTCCATCTCCAGCAGAGGCTTGAAGGCCTGTATGCCCGCGTTCGCCACAACCACGTCCACACCGCCGAACTCTCGCTCGACCTCGTCCGCCAGCGTGCGCAGCTCACCGAGCTTGCGGATGTCCGCAACCTTCGTGGTCCACCGCTGCCCGATCGACTCCAGCAACCGTCCCGTCTGCTCGAGATCATCCCTCGTCGCCGGCTCGAACTCCGTGACCGGCGACACGCGCCCGCAGAGATCGACGGCCACTACCTGCGCTCCATTGCGCGCCAGGTCCACCGCAATGGCGCGCCCGATACCACGCGCCGCGCCCGTCACCACCGCCACTTTGCCCCGCAACAACGCCGGAAACCCCTCGCCCGTCCACGTATGTTCGGCCGCCGTCTGCTTGCCTTCCATCGCCCCACCTCCAGCCCTTTAGGATGCGCAGACTGCGGACAGACGCAGAAAAGGCGCGGCCTCCGCGCCGCGCCTCTCTCCATGAACTTCGCCGTGGTTACAGCGAAGACATATTGTGCAGGAACTCCTGGTTGTTCCTGGTCTTCCCCAGCTTGTCCGACAGAAGCTCCATCGCCTCCACCGGGCTCAGCGGGTTCAGCACCTTGCGCAGAATCCAGGTCCGCTGCAGGTCGTCCTTCGGAATCAGCAGCTCTTCCTTGCGCGTGCCGGAGCGCTGGATGTCGATCGCCGGGAACACGCGCTTGTCTACAAGCTTGCGGTCCAGGATCACTTCCATGTTGCCCGTACCCTTGAACTCCTCGAAGATCACCTCGTCCATGCGCGAGCCCGTATCGATCAGCGCCGATGCGATGATCGTCAGCGAGCCGCCCTCTTCGATATTGCGAGCCGCACCGAAGAACCGCTTCGGCCGCTGCAGCGCGTTGGAGTCCACACCGCCCGAGAGCACCTTTCCGCTCGGCGGAACGATCGTGTTGTAGGCCCGCGCCAGGCGCGTAATCGAATCCAGCAGGATCACCACATCGCGCTTGTGCTCCACCAGCCGCTTGGCCTTCTCGATCACCATCTCAGCCACCTGCACATGCCGCGCCGCCGGCTCATCGAAGGTGCTCGAGATGACCTCGCCCTTCACCGAGCGCTGCATGTCCGTGACCTCCTCCGGACGTTCATCGATCAGCAGAACGATCAGCACCACCTCCGGATGATTCGCGGTCACGGAGTTCGCGATCGCCTGCATCAGCACCGTCTTTCCGGTGCGCGGCGGAGCCACGATCAGACCGCGCTGTCCCTTGCCGATCGGACACAGCAGATCCATGACCCGGCCGCTGATCCCCTCTCGCACGGTCTCCATCTTGATCCGCTCCTGCGGATACAGCGGCGTCAGATTGTCGAACAGAATCTTGTTGCGCGTCTCTTCGGGCGACTCGAAGTTGATCGCCTCGATCTTCACCAGCGCGAAGTACTTCTCGCCCTCATGCGGCGAGCGCACATTGCCGGAGATCGTGTCCCCGGTCTTCAGGTCGAACTTGCGGATCTGCGACGGCGACACATAGATGTCGTCGGGCCCGGGCAGATAGTTGTAATCAGGGCTGCGCAGAAAGCCGTAGCCGTCAGGGAGGATCTCCAGCACGCCTTCCGCGAAGATGTGCCCTTCTTTTTCGCTCTGTGCCTGGAGAATCTTGAAAATCAGGTCCTGCTTGCGGAGACCGCTGGTGCCTGGGATCTCCAGGGCGCGGGCGAGCTTGCCGAGCTCGGCAATGCTCTTCTCTTTCAACTCGGTAATGGTCATGGGTGTCCTACGGGGATCCGTTTCTTGAAGCGGAGGGAAATGGTAGTGCGGACGTTCGAGATGATGCAGTGCGGAACGCACAGCTCATGGCGAGCGGAGTGCATTCGTGGTGCGGAGATTTTGAAGCGGGGGAACTAGAGGGGTTTTACAAAGGAGGGAACGTTTCTAACGGTATCAGATCGGCGAACCGGCGCAAACACGATTCACAGGTGAACGGCGAAGGCCGCCGCGCAGACTATGCCGCGCGGCGAACCGTTGCCAGGCTCTCTTCGACCGGCTCGTCGGCAACCATGCCCATCGGCATAGCGTCCTTGAAGCGATCCAGGACCTCATTGGTGGTGTCCTGCAGACGAGTGTTGGGCTTGTGAAGCTTGCGAGTGGCCTTGGAGGCCAACTGGCAAAGCTGGTAACGGTTGTTGACGTGAGTCAGAGCTCCAAAAATCAGATCTGAGCGCATAGAATTCTCTCTTTCCTCTGCGAGGGGTATGGTGGCTGCCTGGTTTACTGATCGAGCTCCACTCTGCTGTTACCGCATCCCGGAGAACTTGCACCTGGCAGCCGCAGCCTGACAGGAGTCCCCTACAACTTAGACGCGTCCGACACGGGTTCCGATGCACGCTTCACCCGCGCCTTGTACTTTTTTCTAAATACCTCTCCTGCTTACACTTAGACCCGAGTTCCAGTACGCCATAGCCCGCCACAGGATATCTTCCCGGCGATCCCGAGGCCCCCGTCACACCTCCACTGGGGCTCAGACAGCAACTGGATTTTCGAGGAGTCAACGCTCTGTCCAGGGCTCGAAAACCCTCAACGTCTCGCCTACCCAAAAGCACCTTATCGCCTCATATATCAGGCGTCAATCCTTTTTTACAGACAAGTGCCTGGTAAATATCCACATTTCAGAATCGGCACTCCCAAAACTCTTCCTGCGATCACGCCCAATAGCTCCGGTCCAGCGTTCTGTACTGAATCGCCTCCGCGATATGCTTCACCGCAATCCCCTCCGCGGCGTCCAGATCCGCGATCGTCCGTGCCACCTTCAGAATTCGGTCATGGGCACGCGCGCTCAGGCCCTGCTGCTGCATCGCGCGCTCCAGCAGGCGTTCCGCGTCGCTCGAAAGTTCGCAATGCGAGCGAATCTGCTGCGTCGTCATCTGCGCGTTCGAAAACACCGCTCGGCTTGCCGTCCGCGAATTCCCATTCGTCCGCGCCCCGCTCTCCAGAAACCGCGCATGCTGCCGCTCCCGCGCCTTCAGCACCCGCAGCCGTATCTCCGCCGAGCCCTCCGCCGCCGCCCCGCCGCGCAGCTCCTTGTACTGCACCGCCGGAACCTCAATGTGGATGTCGATCCGGTCCAGCAGCGGCCCGCTCACCTTGCTCACATATCGCTGGATCATCGGCGGCGTGCACATGCACTCGCGGCTCTTGTCGTTGAAGTAACCGCACGGGCACGGATTCATCGCCGCCGCCAGCATGAACCGCGCCGGAAAGCTCAAGCTCATCGCCGCCCGCGCGATCGTCACCGAGCCATCCTCCAGCGGCTGGCGCAGTACCTCGAGCACATTGCGCGGAAACTCCGGCAGCTCATCCAGAAACAGCAGTCCGTTGTGCGACAGGCTCACCTCGCCCGGCCGCGGCACCATCCCGCCGCCAATCAGCCCCGCATCTGAGATCGTGTGGTGCGGCGCGCGGAACGGCCTCTGCGTCACCAGCCCTTCATCCTTGTTCAGCACACCCGCGACCGAGTGAATCTTCGTCGTCTCCAGAGCCTCTTCAAACCGCAGCGGCGCGAGAATCGACGGCAATCTCTTGGCCAGCATCGTCTTGCCCGAGCCCGGCGGCCCGATCATGAGGATGTTATGTCCGCCGGCCGCCGCTACCTCCAGCGCCCGCTTGGCCACATGCTGCCCCCGCACATCGCGGAAGTCCGGCCCATAGCCGTGCGTCTCCTCCAGCAGCGCGCGCGACTCCACCCGCAGCGCCTCCGCCTTCACCGGTCCATGCGCCGCCGAATTCAGAAGCTCACGCACCTCCAGCAGGCTCCGCACCGGATACACGCTTACCCCGTCCACCACCGCCGCCTCACGCGCATTCGCCGCCGGAATCACCAGGTTCCTGATCCCCGCGGCCTTTGCTGCAATCGCAATCGGCAGCATCCCCTGCACGGCGCGCAGGCTTCCATCCAGCCCCAGCTCGCCCACCAGCACGAAATCGCTCACATCCCCGATGCCCAGCCCGCCGTACGCTCCCAGGATCCCCACCGCAATCGGGAGGTCGAAGCCCGACCCCTCCTTCTTCAGGTCGGCGGGCGCCAGATTGATCGTGATTCGTGTCGGCGGCAGGTCGAAGCCGCTGTTCTTGATCGCCGACCGCACCCGGTCCCGGCTCTCCCGCACCGCCGCATCCGGCAGCCCCACGGTCGAAAACTGCTCCTCCTGCGTCTTCACGCCGGAGAAGTCCACTTCCACATCGATCAGGTGCGCGTCGATCCCATAGACCGCCGCGCTGCGCGTCTTGAACAGCATGTCCCTGCCTGGTAAACCCACGGAGGCCGTGAAAAAGTGGGCCCAGTCTAGCACCCGCGCTCCATGCCCCTTATCCCCCATCCGCCGTACCGCCCGTGTTCCGTCCGTGGCCTCCCCGCTTCATGCCGAAGCTCCCGTTCCCCAAATCCGGGGTTCATGGAACAACCTGCCTCGCCCGCCATCGCGTCGTAAGTACCTGTATTTCGCGCATTTTCCTGCGCCGGACTGAGGGCCCCACCCCCGCGGCAGCCCCGTCCTCAGCGAAAGAGGTCCCATGACCGCACGTCTTCGCCTCGCTACCCTGCTCGCCGCCGCGCTTTCCATCGGCACCGCCGCCGCGCAAGACACCCCGCCGCCACAGCCCCCGCAATCCGCGCCCGCTCCGTCCGGCGCTCCCCCCACGCAGCCTGTCCAGCCCGGAGCTCTGCCCACCACCCAACCCCAGCCTTCCGCACCCGCCGCGCAGCCCCAGGCGCTTCCGCCGGACACCCAGCCCCAGCCGCCTTCGCCCGACAGCCAGCCCGCTCCGGCCGCGCCGCCGCCCCGGCAGGTTCCGCAGCCCAGGCCCGTCCCCAACCAGACGCCCCAGCCTTCCGCACCCGGCTCCGCACAGTCCCTCTCCACCTTTGAACCCAACGACATCCGCGCCTGGTCGATGCTGAGCGAAGCCGCCGCCTCCGGCAAGTCCGCCCACGACCGCATTCAGGCTCTCGCCGCTCTCGGCAGCATGGGCAACGACGAACGTGCCGCCCGCCTGATCAGCGAGGCCATGAGTGGCCACGACAGGGATGTCCGCACCGCCGCCGTCCTCGCCGCCGGTGAGACCGGCAATCCTCACCTCGTTCCCAAGCTCCGCGAAGCCCTGGACGACGACAACCCGCAGGTCGCCTTCGCTGCCGCCCTCACACTCTGGAAGCTGCGCGACGACTCCGGCGAAGACCTCCTCCTCGCGGTCAGCGCCGGCGACCGTAAGACAGCTCCCGGACTCCTCAAAAGCAGCCGCCACAAAGCCGTCAAAGAGATGCAGGACCCGAAGAAGCTCGCCACCCTCGGCATCAACAGCTCCGCCGGCTTCTTTCTCGGCCCCTTCGGCGTCGGCCTCAAGGCCATCGAGTACGCCAACAAGGACACCGGAGCCGCCGACGCCCGCGCCGCCGCCATCGACCAGCTCGCCCTCCGCCACTCCACCGAAGTTCGGGACACCCTCGCCGACTCCCTCGCCGACCCCGAACCCGCCGTCCGCGCCGCCGCCGCCAAGGCCCTTGGCACCTGGCCCGGCCCCGAGACCGGCCACCTGCTCGCCCCGCTCTTCGGCGACAATCACCTCGCCGTGCGCCTCACCGCGGCCGCCGCCTTTCTGCGCTCCCAGCACAACATCCCGCCCACCTCCGAGTGCGCCAGCGGCCCCTGGGTGAAGGAGGCCGCGCACGGTCGTGTCCTCGCTCCCGGCAGCAGTCATTAAGCTTCGGCGGCACCCTCCATCATCCATCCTCCGCCGCCTTCGGGCTACAATCGCGCAACACGCTCCGGGCCTGCCACATTTACGTCCATCCAGGGGTTCCTGCACGATGCACATCTCGCTTCTTCGCGCCTGCGCTGCCGGCGCACTCTGCCTGCTTCTCATCGGCTCGCCCCTTGCCAGCTCCGCCCAGCACCCGGACCCCGACGGCCAGATCGTCGCCTCCGCCTCCGACGACGAATCCCTGGCCACGAACGCTCCCAGCGCGGACGCCGCCTGGTCCCTGCTCTCCGCCGCCGCCGCGGGCAACCACACTCAGACCCGCATCCAGGCTCTCGCCGCTCTCGGCACCATGGGCACCGATGCCCACGCCGCCCAGCTCATCCGCAAAGCCATGGACGACCCCGACCTCGACGTCCGCACGGCCGCTCTGCTCGCCGCCGTGGCCAGCGGCAACCGCACGCTGCTGCCCTCCATACGCGCCAAGCTCAGGGACAGCGAGCCCCAGGTCGTCTTCACCGCCGCCACGACTCTCTGGAAGCTCCACGACAAAGCCGGCAAGGACATCCTGATCGCCGTCACCGACGGCAACCGCAAAGCCACCCCCGGCCTCATGCACGGAGCCAACCTCCAGATGAACCGCGAGCTCCACGACCCCGCCGCGCTCGCCCATCTCGGCCTCACCTCCGGCGCGTCGATGCTGCTCGGCCCCTTCGGCTTCGGCATCACCGCCATCGAGTACATGCGCAAGAACGGAGGAATCTCCGCCCGCGCCGCCGCCATCGACCTCCTCTCCGAGGACAAGGGAGCCGATGTCCGCAAAGAGCTCCTCGAGGCTCTGGACGACAAGGATCCCGCAGTCCGTGCCGCCGCCGCCAAAGGCCTCGGCCAGCGCCACGAGGCAGCCCTCGCCAAACCCCTCGGCCAGCTCTTCGCGGACCCCAAGCTGCCCGTCCGCCTCACCGCCGCAGCAGCCTTCCTCAACTCCTCGCACCGCCCGAGCCAGCACGGCACCCGGCTTCCATCCTGAGCCGCAATCCCTCCTCGTAGCGCACAATAAGGTCTGCGGCGCGCTGCCTGGGCCCCCACGCCGGATCCACCTGCGCCGGGATCGCCCACCCCGCGCATCGCACCCCAGGTCGCATGAACACAAGCCTCTTCGAACTCTTCAAGATCGGCATTGGCCCCTCTAGCTCCCACACCGTCGGCCCCATGCGCGCCGCGCTGCGCTTCGTCCGCGACCTCGCCGGCATGCGCGACCACTCCAGCGCCGCCAGCCAAAACCCCAGCGGCGAAGCCGAAGGCCGCATCACCGTCGATCTCTACGGCTCCCTCGCCCTCACCGGCCTCGGCCACGGCACCGACCGCGCCATCCTGATGGGCCTGCTCGGAGAGTCGCCCGACACCGTCGACCTCACTACCATCGACGCGCGTCTCGCCGATCTCCGCCGCGCCCACACCCTCAACCTCCTCGGCAGCCACACCATGCAGTTCGACCCCGCCGCCGACCTCCGCTTTCACCGCGACCAGATGTACCCCGAGCCCGGAGCAGCGACACACCCCAACGGCCTGCGCTTCACCCTGCATGACACCGCCGGCGCCGTCCTCTCCTCGCAGGTCTTCTACTCGATCGGCGGCGGCTTCATCCTCTCCGCCGAAGAGTTCGCCAATGCAGGCACAGCCCCCAGGCGAGACGTCCCCTTCCCCTACTCCAGCGCCGCCGCTCTTCTCCAGCTTGGCGAGCAGCATCACCTCCGCATCGCCGACATCGTGCTCGCCAATGAAGTCGCGCTGCTCAGCGACCCCACCATCACCCGCCGCATCGACCGCATCCTCTCCCCGCTCCGCCCCGATCTCGCCTCCGCTCCACCCGCGCTCCAAACACTCACACCCGAGGGCCAGATCAAGGCCGCCATCCTCACCCTCTGGCAGACCATGTCCGACTCCATCGAGCGCGGCATCCGCACCGAAGGCACGTTGCCCGGCGGTCTCAACGTCCGCCGCCGCGCTCCCGGCCTCGCCGCCCGCCTTGCCCGGCTCAACGCAGATGGCAAGCCACGCGATCCCCTAGCCCCCCTCGACTCCGTCACCCTCGTCGCCATGGCCGTCAATGAAGAGAACGCCGCCGGTGGCCGCGTCGTCACCGCACCCACCAACGGCGCCGCCGGCATCATCCCCTCCATTGGGTACTACTTCCTCCACCACGCCAGCGACAGCCTCACCCAGGCCGAGCGCGAAGCCGGCCTGCTCCGCTACTTCCTCACCGCCGCCGCCATCGGCATCCTCTACAAGGAGAACGCCTCCATCTCCGGCGCGGAGGTCGGCTGCCAGGGCGAGGTCGGCGTCGCCTGCTCCATGGCCGCCGGCGGCCTCGTCGCCGCCCTCGGTGGCGACAACAACGCCGTCGAGCACGCCGCCGAGATCGCCATGGAACACAACCTCGGCATGACCTGCGACCCCATCGGCGGCCTCGTCCAGATCCCCTGCATCGAGCGCAACGGCATGGGCGCGGTGAAAGCCGTCAACGCCGCCCGCCTCGCTCTCAATGACCCCAACCCCCACAAGGTCTCTCTCGACCAGGTCATCGAAACCATGTACCGCACAGGTATGGACATGCAATCCCGCTACAAGGAAACCAGCCTCGCCGGCCTCGCCCTCAACATCATCGAGTGCTAGCAGAACCGAAAAATGGAGCCGCCAAATCGCCGCATGTGGCGACGCGTCGAAGGGATAGCTACGGCGTCCCCTCGACGGCATTCCTCATTGACCGCAGCATCGTACGCACTATCGTCGTTCTATGGAACTCCGGCTCACTAGGACGCAGGAGCAGCAACTTCGGCAGCTAGCAGCCGATTCGCGGCGCACCCCTGAAGAGCTTGCCTGTGAGGCCATCAAGGGCTATCTGGATCATGTTGAAGAGCTCACCGCGGAAGTCCGCGAAGCCGAGGAAGCGGCCGAACGCCAAGGCTGGCTGACCAATGAAGAGGTCTTCGATCAGCTGAAAACCCACCTTCTGAAGACGGCGTGAAGATTGTCTGGACAAGTCAGGCAGCGCTGGACCTGAACGGTGCGGTAGACTTCATTGCCGCTGCCAACCGGGTGGCTGCTCATCGCGTCGGCGATACCATTTATAACCGCGTCATGCAGCTTGCGAAGATGCCACAGACAGGTCGCCTCGGCCTTGTCCCCGGCACCCGCGAACTGGTCTTTCACCCGTGACCTACCTCGCGGTCTATCGCATCGTTGGCGACTAGGTACGCATGCTTCGTATACGCCACGCGGCTCAGCAGTGGCCGAAACAGTAGCAGATCAGATCCGTCCCGCGGTCACCCAGCACGCGGTTGGCACCGTGATCTCCCCACCCTCAGCAAACTCCTCAAAGAACCCTCGCAGCGCCCGTTCGAACGCCGTGTACCGCGCATCGTCCGGCGTGGGTGCGATCGAAAGCGACAGCGCCT
>DATLMQ010000220.1:0-3614 GCA_035537215.1 Acidobacteriaceae bacterium | reverse complement strand
GTAGTACTTCGAAAGCTTCTTGCCCGCCGCGGCATCGCCCTCGGGAAGCTCCTTCTTCAGCTCGTCCTTGATCTCCTTGACCTTGGCGTAGCTCTCGAACTTCGGGTTCTTCTGGGTGTCCAGAGCATCGCGCAGCCGGTCGCCGATCTTGCCCGCAAGCTCGTTCGCATAGGCCTCGTCGATCTCCGCCTCAGCCACCGCCCGCTTCTGCTTGCCCGCGCGGCCCACCAGGTCCTTGATCCCAGCCACGATCTTCTTGATCTCGCCGTGCGCGAACTCGATCGCGTCAACTACGCGCTCTTCGGAGATCTCGCGGGCGCCCGACTCGATCATCGTGATGCCTTCTTCGGTCCCCACTACCATGATGTTCAGCGTGCTGACCAGCCGCTCCGAGTACGTCGGGTTCACGATGAACTGATCGTCCACAATGCCCACCCGCACCGCGCCCACCGGTCCGTGGAACGGGATGTCGCTCAGCGCCAGCGCGCAGCTCGCGCCGTTGATCCCCAGCACGTCCGGATCGTTTTCCTTGTCCGCCGAGTACACAAACGCCACCACCTGCGTCTCGTTGCGGAACGTCTCCGGGAACAGAGGACGGATCGGCCGGTCGATCTGCCGGCTGGTCAGAACTTCCTTTTCGCTCGGACGGCCCTCGCGCTTGATGAACCCTCCGGGGATTCGTCCGCCCGCATACGTGAACTCGCGATACTCCACCGTCAGCGGAAAGAAGTCGATGCCTTCCTTCGGATCCGGAGACGCCACAGCCGTCGCCAGCACGGCGTTGTCGCCGCTGGTCGTGAACGCCGCGCCCGAGGCCTGCTTGGCTACTCTGCCCGTCTCAAACTTGATCTGCTTGCCACCGGCAAGCTCTACAGTGATGTCCTGCTTCATAGGGTGTTCCTCGTCTTTTCTCTGTCTGTCGTCAATCTGTTTGTCTGTCCCGGGACATCTGTTGCCCTAAGACAAAAGCCCCACCGAAACTCTGTCGGTCGGGCCTGGGATCATGTCAGCACGCATCGTTAACGGAGCCGTTCGGTCCGTTCGCGTCTCCGGCGCGCGCAGACCAGCGCAGACACCCCCATGAAGGGGTGCTGCGCGGTGCCTGTCGCTTGGAGATGTCAACGTCGTTTTCGCTCTCCGCCAGCTCCACACTCTCGGGCGCGGACCGGCTCGCGATGCGCGGTTAGGCGTTACTTGCGGATTCCCAGCTTTCCAATCACTTCGCGGTAACGGTCCGAATCGGTCCCCTTCAGATAATCCAGAAGGCGGCGGCGCTTCGATACCAGCATCAAGAGTCCACGGCGGGAGCCATGATCCTTCTTGTGCATCTTGAAATGTTCGGTCAGCTCACCAATACGCTCGCTGAGAATCGCAATCTGCACCTCAGGACTTCCGGTGTCCGAGTCGTGCGTACGGAACTTCGTGATGATGTCGGTCTTCTTTGCGGGGGCCAACACGGCAGGTTTCTTGCTCCTAATTCTCTATGCTCAGTCCACTTCTCTCAGTGTCTCTATAAAAGATAGCACGTCGGAACTGCTCTAAAACGCGCTAAAACACCCTCTTTGCACCTCAAAAGTGCATTCATTTGCTATGCAATATGCGTCTTCAGAAACTGCAATGTCCGCTCCCGCGCCAGCTTCGCAGGCTCCGCCTTGTAGCTCGGCCGCGCTTCGTTGGCAAACGCATGTCCTGCCCCCTCATACACATACACCTCAACCTCACCCTCGTGCTTAGCGTGCGCCTCGCGCACCGCGTTCACCTGGTCCACCCCGATGTGATCGTCATCCGCACCAAAATGCAACAACACAGGACACGCCGGCTCCTCCCCACCCACCCTCCCGATACCGCCGGGGTAGTACCCGACCGCGCAGGCGGGCTCAATCGCATAGACGTTTCCACGGGTGGCTGTTAGCCAGCTGACGAGCCCTCCATAGCAGAAGCCCACCACCCCCACTCCTCGTCCCCCAGCTTCGGCGTACTTGAAGGCGGCTGCAACATCTGCCACCGATTTGTCTGGGTCCAGCTTGCCGTAAAGCTCGTAGGCTTTCTTCATGTCTCCCTCGCCGTAGCCCAACTCGATGCCCTGCTCCATCCGGTCAAACAGCGCCGGTGCAATCGAGACGAACCCATCTTCCGCATATGCATCCGCAACCGCGCGGATGGAAGCATTCACGCCGAAGATCTCTTGAATCACAACGAGAGCCCCCACCGGCTCGCCCTCGGGCCGCGCCACATATGCGGAAAGCTCATGCCCATCATCCGTCTTAACCTTTACCCACTCGCCCATCGTCCATCCTCCATCGGCGCCCATCAGGCCACCTGCCGCACGCACCTCTTGGATGCGCACGCGGCCCCACAGCACCCCGTACTCTGGATTCTACTTTGGATGGAGTAAGCATCGGAGCGAGTGTGAGGGCCATCCCTGCCGGACGACGGCCGCGCCGAGGCTATGTGGTAGCGGTCCGTGAGTAGGGCCGAATCTATTTGAACGTAGCGACGGGTCTTACATCTGTGCCCGGCAAAACAACGCGTCTGCCAATGTGGCTGCCGGCACGTGATAACTGCCAGCCGCCAGCTCCAGCCATATCCGCCTGACCTTCGCCGCGCGGGCACCAGCGGATCGCCGTTCGATCAGCGCTGGATATTGAGGCGTCTTCATTTCTAAGTTCTGGCCGATAACGAACGAGACTGGACCTAGGCTTTCGATCATAAGGATCTCCTCACCTTCCTTATCGACCCGTTCTGGGAAAGCTTTAGCGGATTCTCATCTCCTCCCGTCCATCTTTATGCAGCAGTCTTCATCCGAGCAGCCGATTTCCTCGCCAGCCGCCCAGAACTCGTCTCCAGTTTCATCGGGACCGCACTTTGCTCGGTTAGAGCCACTCGGAGGTGGCGCATCGCTGACGAGCGGATCTGTGACACGCGGGACTCCACAACCCCCAGCGTCAGCCCGATCTCCTTCATCGTCAGCTCTTCGTAGTAATACAGGGTGAGTACAAGTCGCTCACGCTCCGGCAACTCCTCGATGGCATCAATCAGCCGCTGCCGGGACTCTCCCTTTAGATACCGGAACAGTGGATCTTCCTCAGGTGACGCAGCGACATACGCAAGCTCCTCTTCTGCAGCATCCTCCCCATGCTCCTCGTTCAAGCTCCCGATCTCCAGCCCCTTCAAATCCCCCAGCAGTTGCTGCAGCTGTTCCAGCGTCAGCTGCAATTCCGCCGCAATCTCCTGCTCCATCGGGGCACGCCCCAGGCGTTGTGTGAGCGTGCGCGTCGCCTCTTCCACCGCCCGTCCTTTGCGCCGCAACTCGCGCGGACTCCAGTCCAACACCCGCAGTGAATCCAGGATCGCGCCGCGAATCCGGAACTGGGCATAGCTCTTGAACTGGACATGCCGATTGCCATCGAACTTGCCGCATGCATCAATCAACCCCACCACACCGGCTGAGACAAGGTCTTCAAGCTCCACATGCTGGGGCAGTTTTTCATGGATCCGGCGGGCGATGTACCGCACCGTGGGCAGGTGTTCCAACACGAATTGATCGCGATCAAAGAGCGGTGCCTTCGAGCAGTCGTCCTGGTTCCCCAGAACCTCTGAACTCTTTTCCGAAC
>DATLMQ010000219.1:0-5433 GCA_035537215.1 Acidobacteriaceae bacterium | reverse complement strand
GGGAGGGGACGGGCGTCGAAGACGGCCTGGGGATTTTCGGTGCAGAGCTTGCGGGCGTAGGACTCGCCGTAGCGGGAGGCGATGAGGTCGCAGGCGGCGCGCATCTTCGGCGGGCGGTGCTGGGGGTCGTGGGCGTCGGTGGAGATGAAGTGGACGAGGCGGTCGGCGAGGAGCCGGTGGGCGAGGCGCTCGGCCTTTTTTCCCATGGCTCCGGTGACGGAGCCGGCGGTGACCTGGGTGAGGAGGCCGTCGCGGACCCAGTTGGGGAGGCGGGAGAGGTCCTGCTGGAGGGAGGGGTTGCGCTCGGGGTGGGTGAGGATGGGGGTCATGCCGGCGAGGCGGAGGCTGTAGAGGGTCTCCTCGAGGGTGGGGGGGAGGCCGTAGTCGGGCAGCTCGATGAGCAGGTACTCGCTTCGGTTGACGGTGTAGCGATGTGGGTGGGCGAGGGCGTCCTGGACGTTGTCGTAGCTGAGGTGGAAGTCGCAG
Source organism: Acidobacteriaceae bacterium (assembly GCA_035537215.1). Taxonomy (GTDB): domain Bacteria; phylum Acidobacteriota; class Terriglobia; order Terriglobales; family Acidobacteriaceae; genus Granulicella. The sequence continues at coordinate 4,947 of DATLMQ010000219.1, read as the reverse complement.
CCGAGGCCGAGGATGAGGCGGATGCCTTCGGCCTGGAGGGCGGAGCGGAGGTCCGCGAGGGAGCGCTCGACGCGTGCGGGATCGTATTTGTAGCGGCTGCTGGCGTGGGGGGTGCAGACGACGTGGGTGATGCCGTCCTCCACAGCGATGCGAGCCATCTGGAGGGAGGTGGGGAGGTCGGGAGAGCCGTCGTCCAGACCGGGCAGGAGATGGTGGTGCAGGTCTACCACGACCTGAGAGTAGCACCGGATAAGTACTGGAGGAAGGGAGGGTTATGCACCGAAGGTGGAGGCAGCGCTACGACTCGGAAAGGCATCAGAGAGGCCAAAGGATGATTGCGTCAGGTGTTTGTCCACTGTCGTCGTATGATGGCGGGAGTGGGTCTGCGGCATAGCTCGTTACAGAGAGCGCCGGCTCACCATAGATGCTCTCAGGGACCCACATGGCAGAACACAATACGACAAGTACAAAGCCTCGCGTTCTCGTAGCCGACGACGAACAGGTGATCGCCAATACGCTTGCGATCATTCTCAACCAAGCGGGCTTCGAAGCACGCGCCGTGTACAGCGGCGAGAAGGCCATTGAAGCACTGGATACGTTTCAGCCGGATATGCTGATCAGCGACGTGATCATGACGGGGATGACGGGGATCGAGGCAGCGATTCAGACCCGGTCAAAGCTGCCTAGCTGCAAGATATTGCTGTTTTCCGGACAGGCGGCCACGGCCGACCTGCTGGAGCGGGCACGGGCGCAGGGCCATGAGTTTGAGATTCTGGCCAAGCCGGTGCACCCGACGGATCTGCTCGCGAAGCTTCGCGGGTAAAGAAAAGGCGAGAGGCGATCGACGAGGCGGACTGGGCGGGCTGTGATGGCGCCCGGGATGAACGCTGTGTCGATCGCCTCTCGCCGTTGTTGTTTTGCGACGGACTACAATCACAGCAGCGTTCCTAAGCAACCGTGTCCTGTCGACGAGGTAATGCTTGGCTCAATCTAACGAAGGTCCGCTCCCACCTAAGAAGCTCCGAGCCGATAAACGGGCTGAGACGCGTCTGGAGTCCTTCTCCTCCATCTGTGTTGTTCTAGTCATAGGCTTGTTTACTATGAGTGGGCTTGCCCAGAACTTTGCCATCCCTTCCGGCTCAATGGAGAAGACCTTGCTCGTGGGCGACCATGTCCTGGTGGACCGGCTGACCTTTGCTCCTCCGACGCGATGGGCACCGTTTGTTCACTACCGGGAGCCTCAACGTGGTGACGTTATAGTTTTCCTGAAACCCAATCCTGAGACGCCCGACCTTGTACTTGTTAAGCGACTGATTGGCTTGCCCGGAGATCGCATACATCTGGATCACGGCATTGTTTACCTGAATGGAGTGCGTCAAGAAGAGCCACACGCGCTTCTTGCTTCGCAGAGCAATGGCCCTCAAGACTCATACACGCCTTCTCTCGACGACTTCCCAGCCCTTGGTGCTCCGGCGGGTGCTACGGCTGTTTGGTCTGAGGAGATTGAGTCTCATCTCGCCGGTGGCGACTTAGTTGTTCCTCGTGGCAACTTCTTCGTGATGGGGGACAACCGTGATAACAGCGCTGATAGCCGATATTGGGGCTTCGTTCCTCGCGGAAACATCCTTGGCAGACCTCTTTTCAACTATTGGTCGTTCGACGCGGGGACCACGGATCCCGAAGCACAGTCGGCCACCATCTCGAGCCGTCTAGAGACTTTTCTGAAAACAGCCCTACATTTCTTTAATAAGACGAGGTGGTCTCGCACGGGCCATGTAATTACGTAGCAAAAGTCATCCTGTTCCCGAAGATGACATTTTCGAAAACCGGCGCCCCTACCACCAGAGTTGTCGTGGCTAACGCAGCAGGGTTTCGAAACCTCAGCCGCGCGCGACGGTGGGGTGGGCGGCGGAGGAGGGTTGGGTTCGGTGCTTGCGTGACGCCGACTCCTCGGCCATCCACCAACGTTTGCTAAGATTTCCGCATGGAGCGGATCGAAGTCCCCGAGCTGCCAAACCTCGCTCTAGAGATCGATTGGGAGAACCAGAGGAGCTTCGGCCCATGCTCTTGTTGTGGCGAGATGACCTCGCGTGTTTGGGGCTTTGCATATCGCGGAGCAGAGGCATTGGCCGCATACTTCGTGGAGTGGACCCCAGGACACGAGCATAGAGAAGCGACGATCGATCTCATTATCGGACTTTGGGGAGAGCAGGCCGCGGCCAATGATCGGCGGGCAGTAAGTGTTGCCTTCCGGCATTTGCAAACAGGTCCGGCCTTCATGATTCAGAACGCAAGCGTTCGTCCCGTATGTTCCAGCGAACTCGTATCAGGGGCCCTGGATCGGGAGGATGTTCTCGGAACAGCTCTGGCCAATGACGCGTTTGCCGTTTGTGACTTGGTGTACCTCGGTGATCCGCGCATTGGCGAGCTGAGGGCGAGTGAGGTGTCCGAGTAACGGCTTGGCGTCCAGTTGACCGCCGGTCCATCCTGATGTTCGTAGCGGAAGGTCGCATTTTCATTGGCGCGGACGCGTGATGCTAGGTCGGCTCTCGCCTGGCGTAAGCCGGGGAGGTGGATGAGGCCTATTGCAGAGGGCAGGGCTGGGCGCGTGCTTGTTCGATTCCGGCTACGGGAGCGGGGCTTTGGGTTGCAGGAGTGGCGGTCGGGCGTCAGGCTGCGGCTTGCTGGGGGTGGCCGGGCTGGCCGGAGGAGGTGCGCTCCTTGCGGATGTGCAGGACTAGGTAGACGACGACGGCGAGGTTGATCAGGAGGACGAGCACCTTGGAGGCCGTCGGGTGGTGGTGGATCTCGTAGATCTCGAGTGGGACGAGGGAGCTGGTGATGATGACGGTGAACCACTCGGCCCAGTGTTTGCGGAGCCAGAGACCTGTGCCTTCGATGAGAAAGAGGGCGGCGTAGAGGAAGCTGCCGAGGCCGAGGTCCTTGAGGTTGTCGGGAGGGATGCTGGCGACCTTGCTGAGCGCCTGGTCGAGGAAGTGGGCGCCGGGGTCGAGGCCCAGACGGGCGATCCAGTGGCTGAGGGTGCCGGCGGGGTCGCTGTGGAAGAGCTTGAGCGCGCCGACGCCGACGGCGATCAGGATGATGGCTTTGAGGAGCTTGAAGACGGCGATCAGGCGGAGCAGACCGCTGTGGGATGTGTTCACGGGCAGGCCTCAGGTGCGGGAGCAAGGGTTCAACTGTGAACCCCTTGCGGTCTGATGCCGGCGGAGGTTGAGGAAGGGTGCCTGGAGGGAGGAGAGCTTCCGGAGGGTGGGGAGGCGCTCAGGCTTTGTGGGCGGTGGCCGGGGAGCGCTTGGTGCCGGAGGGGGTGGATCTGCGGACTGGAGTGCGTGGGGGAGCTAGAAGGGTTTGCCTTCGCGGCGGCGGATGATCTCGCGGCGCTTCACTTCGATGAGGTACTCGTAGAAGCTTTGGAGGGTGGCGTACATGGTGCCGGCGGGGCCGTCGAGGACGGCGCCGCGGACGAACATCATGTAGAGCCATTTAATGAAGGGGCGGGCGGGGAGGCGGTAGAAGATGGCCTTCTGGGCGACGCGGCGGGTGTGGAAGTCGGGGGCGAAGAGGGCTTCGCGGAGCGAGGCGCCGCGGGTGGCGTCGCCGGAGGCGAGGAGCTCGGCTTCCTGGGTGGAGTACTGGTTGTGCTTGCTGACCCAGTGGGCGAGGCCCTTGGAGAAGGCGAGGTGGTCGAGGGGGGCCTCGAGCTTGAGGATGTCGCCTTCGACCTCGACGACCTCGTTGATGTCGCGGGTGTAGTGGACGCGGGAGGGGCGGAGGAGGCGGAGGTAATAGGGGGTGATCTGGGCGTGCTTGAGCCAGGTGCCCCAGAGGAAGTCGCGGCGGCGGATGCGGAAGGCGGAGACGGCGTCGGGGGCGGAGGCGACGGCTCGGAGCATTTCGGTGGAGAGTTCGGGGGTGGGGCGCTCGTCGGCGTCGAGGACGAGGACCCAGGGGTGGCGGAAGGGGAGCTGCAGGGAGGCGTTGCGCTGGCGGGCGTAGCCGTCGAAGCGGCGGGTGGTGACGGAGGCTCCGCGGGCGTGGGCGAGAGCGGCGGTGCGGTCGGTGCTTTCGGAGTCGAAGACGTGGACGTCGTCGCACCAGGCGACGGAGTCGAGGCAGCCGGGGAGGTCCTGCTCTTCGTTTCTGGTGAGGATGAGGACGGAGATCATGGGGGAGGTTAGTAGTTAGTGGGGCGGGTGCGGGGGCGGAGGGGCTGGGCGGGGTGGCCGGAGTAGACGGTCCAGGGGGCGAGGTCAGAGGTGGCGACGGAGCCGAGGCCGAGGACGGCGCCTTCACCGACGCGGACGCCGGGGGCGACGGAGGCGCGGGCGCAGATCCAGGCGAAGGGGCCGAGGGACATGCGGAAGGCGAGGAGCGGGAAGGCGGGGTCGTTGTAGTCGTGGGTGGCGCCGCAGATGTAGGAGTCCTGGGAGAGGATGACGTGGGAGCCGAGGTCGAGGGGCGAGGGGTTGTAGATCTCGACACCGTCGGCGGCGGCGACGTGGTCGGCGCAGTGGAGGTTCCAGGGAGCCCAGACGCGGGAGCGCGGGTAGAAGTGGCAGTGGGGGCCGAGGGTGGCGCCGAAGAGGCGGAGGAGCGCGGCGCGCCAGCGGTGGAGCGGGCGGGGCGAGGGGCGGAAGAGGAGCAGCCAGCAGAGGTTCCAGAGGGCGCGTCGGGCGCGGTTGGAGGCGGAGAAGGCGGGGCGAGTGTAGGCGTCGGCGCCGTGGGCGGCGGAGATGTGGTCGGAGGCGCGGTAGTCGACGGGGCGGGGCATCAGCGGGGCTCCGGTTGCGCGGCGAGGCCGGGCTGGGGCGCGGGGGACTCGAAGACGCGGAGGATGGCTTCGGCGTTCTGCCGCATGTCGTAGCGGCGGAGGAAGGTGTCGCGGGCGCGGGTGGACATGGCGGACTTTTCGGCCGGGGAGAGGGC
>DATLMQ010000218.1:0-24610 GCA_035537215.1 Acidobacteriaceae bacterium | reverse complement strand
CCACACCCTGCTCGGCGAGCCCGTCGCCGGAGAAGCTGTCCGGGGTGAGATTGACGATGGCCATCAGGCGCGTGCGCTCGCCCAGCTCCAGGGTGCGGGTCCGGAGCTGCCAGCTGTAGAGCGGGCGGGTGGGGGCCAACGACATGCGCGCCATTGTAGACACATTGGCTGCGGAAGGGGCAGTAGACCCGGCGAAAGCGGGCGAAGGGAGCGTGGGGAAAGGGGTGTGTAGACTGCGTCTCATGCGGAGATTCGCGACCTGGCCGGCAATGTGGATGCTGTTCTGCGTAGGATCTTTAGCCGGCCGAAGCCAGAGTGCAGCGGGGCCGATACCCGTGCCGCACCCCAGCTTTCCGACGGGAACGGCGACGCCGCTCGGACCGCAGATTGCGGCACTGCTCGCCGATCCGGGTGTCAGCCGCGCTCACTGGGGCATCGCTGTGACCACCCTGGAGGGGACTCCGCTGTACGGCCTGGACGAGGGCAAGCTGTTCCGGCCTGCCTCCAACGCGAAGCTGTTCACGACCGCGACAGCGATGGCGCTGCTTGGGCCCGGCAAAAAAGTAGAAACGCGTGTGACCGGGAACCTGGATGCAGCAACCGGCGTTGTCAGCGGAGATCTGTACCTGGAGGGTGGCGCGGATGCGAACCTGGGCAGCAACAATCTTCCGTACAAAGCTCCGGCGGAGCGGTCACGGGAGGTGGTCAAGACACCGGGGTTGCAGGACCTTCAGGACCTCGTGGATCAGCTGGTGGCGAAGGGCGTCAGGCGGGTCAAGGGGGATGTGATCGGAGACGATGCGCTCTTCCAGGCTGAGGCTTATCCGGAGGGCTGGAATGCGGATGACCTGGTCTGGGGCTATGGGGCGCCGGTCAGCGCTCTTACGGTTTCCGACAATGAGCTGAAACTAACGATCACACCTGGAGCGGCGGAGCACAGGGGCGAGCACCGGCCCGCAACGGTGGAGCTGGAGCAGAACGGTGTGGGGTTCTTCAAGCTCTCGGCCAAGGTGGCGACTGTTCCGGCGAGTTCGGCGGTGGGGGTGTTCGTGGACCGTGAACCGGGCTCGCATGAGGTGTTCGTCCATGGTTCGATTGCGACCAATGCGCCACCCGATGTGGAACATATAGCGATCGACGAACCGGCGAGGTACGCGGCGATGGCCCTGCGGGGAATGTTGCAAAACCGCGGCATCGTGGTGGAGGGCGGCGCATCCACGTCTCACCGCCCCAAGACCGACCGGGGCAGCTTTCTTTCCGTGCTGCATGCCCCCTCTCCGTGTGCCGACCTGGACGCGGGGCAGGTCTGTTCCGTGGAATGTCCTACGACGGCAGCGGAGCGGAATGTGCTGGCGACGCATGTCTCGGCACCACTGGCAGACGACATAACATTCACATTGAAGGTGTCGCAGAATCTCCATGCGGAGCTTCTGCTGCGACGATTGGGGAGGGTTCAGATCTGCGGGGGGGGGACGGCGGCGGAGGGAGCCCATACCGTGCGCCGCTTTCTGACGCAGCTGGGGTTAGACCCCGAGGATTTCATTTTTTACGACGGGTCGGGCCTCAGCACCAAAGACCTGGTCACGCCGCGAACCACCGCGCAACTGCTGGCGTGGGCCGCTACTCAACCGTGGTTCGCGCAGTGGAAGGCCGCGCTTCCGGTGGGAGGCGAGGATGGAACGCTGGCGGCGCGCTTCCCTGCTCCGCCGCTGAAAGACCACCTCTTCGCGAAGACGGGGACACTGGGTGAGAGCCGGGGACTTTCAGGGTATCTGGATACGGCGAGCGGGCGGCAGGTGATCTTTTCGATCTTTGTCGACGACCATACACCGGGCGGGTCGGCCGATCGCGTAGTGATGGACAAGATCGTCGCGGCGATCGCTGCCTCGGAATGAGGGCGGGCCTTAGCGCGGGGTGTGCTGCTTGATGTAGCCGCGCAGCTGGAGGTTGAGCTCGAGGGCCTTGTTGACGCCGGAATCCAGCATGCGGAGCCAGTCGCTGGCAGGTTCTTTGAGCTCGGCCATGCTGAGCAGGTAGCTGGTCTGGACGATGATCTCGAGGGCGTTGGAAAGGTCGTGGGCCATACGCCGGATCTCGAGCGCGAGCTCCTCCGGAATCTGCGGGCCCGGCTGTTCTGGGCCGGAGGAGGTCACGGCGGGCGAGGACTCACTCATGGGAATACGCAAAGCTCCGAAAAAAGGTGCTGACTACCGGCCCGAAGGGGTGCGCACAGTGTACCCGCGAGCGACCGGAATTGACAGAGGAGAGCTGCTTTGGGAGACTAAGACCTCACGCAAGGGGCGCTGTGTGCGTTTCCGTTGTTGTGAGCCGAAGTGGCGGAATTGGCAGACGCGCATGGTTCAGGTCCATGTACTCGCAAGGGTGTGAAGGTTCGAGTCCTTTCTTCGGCACCAAGTGTTCAGAGGCAGTGCGCAAGCAGTGTGGGGCTTGCAGCGCCTGGACAGATCTAAGTATCCAAATCTTTAGAAGCTGGGCGGCGAAGCTGGGGCAAGCCGTTCCCTTCCACCGTTTGGGGACAATCTTTAACAGCCTCGGCGCACTCTGAAGTGGCTCCCGCGTCTTTTTTCGGGACAGTGGGTTCAGGTAAACACGATGCCTGTGGCGCTTCCGTTCGCACGCTTGCCCCTGAAGGGGAGTGCCGCTTCAACTCCTTGCACGAGAGCCTGATCCCTGCGTAGACGCTGGAGACAAGTTCAATGCATAGCTTGCTGATCGCTGCCGTATTTGTGCTGATGGTTCTATCCCCCTGTCTTGTGACTCTTCGGTGGGGACCGGAACAGGAAGAAGACTGGGAGTAGATTGGCCGGATTGTCGCGACACAGTGGGATCGTAAAATTTCGGTGATTCGCTGGAAAATGGCGCGGCTCTGGGCTGCTGAGAGCCCGGCTTCCGCGTTCCGCATGGCATCCAACGCCTCTAGATGGCCACACGGGCCCAGGAGAGCGACATGGCGGAAAAGTTTGCAGCGGTTACAGGAGCATCGAGCGGTATCGGGTACAGCCTGGCGAAGGTCTTCGCGGAGAATGGGTTCGACCTCGTCATCGGCTCAGCGGGCGAACGGCTGGAGACGGCGGCACAGGAGCTGAAGCAGCTGGGCGTGGAGGTGACCGCGGTGCAGGCTGACCTGGCGACCTATGAGGGTTGCGAGGAGTTCTGGCGGGCGGTTGAGTCTACGGGGCGGAAGCTGGACGCGATCGCGGTGAATGCCGGGGTCGGCGTCGGAGGGCTGTTCTACGAGACCGAGCTGGAGAAGGAGATCAAGCTCGTTCGGCTGAATGTAGAAAGCACCGTTCACATTACGAAGTATGCGGTGAAGAAGATGCTGGGCCAGGGCGAGGGGCGGATTCTGATCACCTCCTCGATTGCGGGCGAGATGGTGGCGCCGCGAGAGGCCGTGTACGCGGCTTCTAAGGCGTTCGATCTCTCATTTGGCAAGAGCCTGCGGGCGGAGCTGGAGAACATCGATGCGGGTGTGACCCTTACGGTGCTTCAGCCCGGGCCGACGGACACGGACTTTTTCCATCGCGCGGGCATGGACAACACGGAGGCCGGGACGGAGGGCAAGAAGGAGTCCGAGCCCTACGATGTGGCGAAGCAGGGCTTCGAGGCGCTGATGAAGGGCGAGAAGCACGTGTACTCGGCCAGCTGGAAGACGAAGCTCGAGGGAGTGACCTCGAACATCACACCCGACGCGGTGCAGGCGGCCATGCACGAAAAGATGGCCCGCCCGTTGAATGAAGGCAAACAGTAGCGAGTGCGGGATGAGACGAGCCGCGGCCTGCGTGTCAGGTCGCGGTTCTGTCTTTTCGGCGTGGCTTGAGGCGCGGATCTACGCGTCGCTGTAGAGGGCGGCTTCGAAGCGTTTGATGGCCTCATCGTTCCAGGCATGGGTGTTTTTGCGCCAGGTGTCGCCGCGCTGCTCGAGGAAGTTGGGGAAGTTGGAGCGGCAGAAGCTCTCGCGAGCGGCGAAGTCGGCCATAGCTTGCGGCGTGCCGTCCAGGTAGAGCACGGCCTGCAGGCCGTCGGGGGACCACTGGACGCTGGCCAGGCGGTCACGGCCGCGGTCGTCGAGGGCGGAGCCGTTGTAGATCAGCATGGAATCCAGGATGCCGGCCTCGCCCGGTCCCAGGGAGCGATCGCAGGCATAGAAGTAGCCGGCGGGACCTTCGTCTTCAAAGAGCACCGCCCAAGGCGCAAGCGGGGATGAGGAGGTGAGGGCCGCGCGGCCGGGCGTGAAGGTGAGCGAATCCATAGGCCTAGACTACAGCGCCCGTGACCTGCGGACGGATGGGTTGGGCGCTGCCCTTGTACCCTGTAGGAGTGAGAGTACGAGGTTTCCGGCTCGGCCCGGCGCAGCGCGTCGCGGCGGTGCTTCTTTTGTTGCTTCTGGGCGAGTGTCTGTACGCCATTGCGCATCAGCCGCTGGACGCGAACGACTATCGCTACGCACGCTGCGGACGCGAGATGTGGGAACGTCCCTCGCCCTTGCAGGGCTACTTCACCAGCTGCGGCAACCTGAACGGCGATGGCACGCTGGGGTATCGGCTGGCGGGTCTGCCGCTGACGGCACAGCGGCTGATGCTGCTGGGGCTGGATCGTCTGCGCAGGCCGGAAAATCGCGTGTACGCGAGCGGGTCCTTGAACGGCAGCACGTGGGAGGCACGGCATGAGCTGACTTACGTGCAGTACCTGCTGCGGGTGCCTTTTGTTTTGTTCGCTGTGTGGCTGGGCGGCGGCCTGTGGTGGGTCTCACGACGCCTGTTCGGGAATGAGGGCGGGGCGTTCGCGCTGGCTTTGTACGTGTTCTGCCCTGCGGTGGTGCAGTATGCCACGCATCCGAATAACGAGATCCTGGCGCTGTGGGGGCTCTACGGGCTGGTGTATACGGCTATCGGTGTGGCGCACGCGCTGCAGGGGCCGCGGGCCAAGTGGAAGCCGCGCATTCTTCTGCTGACCGTGGCGCTGGGGCTGACCGCGGCCGCGCACCTGCTGGCAGCGCTGGTGGGATTTGCGCTCGGCGTGCTGTTCCTGTTCTATCTGGCGGACCGCCGGCGCAGCCACGTGTCGCAGATCCTGATATTTTCGGCCCTGGGAGCGATGCTGATCGTCTTCGCGGGGTTCAGCTTCCGGCCTTCTGCATTTCTTTATGTCTTCACGGGAGGAAGTGCACGGCTCTGGTTCTCGAGCGGGGCGGCGCGCGCGTTTGCATCGTCGCCGGCCAATGCAGGGATTCTGGTCGCTCTTGCAGTGGCTATGGTGGTGTACGTGACGAGCCGCCGCAGCCGGTACTTCGGCAACACCGTGCCCCTGCTGATCGCGCTGGCGCTGGTGCCGCTCTATACGACGCAGGTGATTACCGCGCCGTGGCTGTGGGCGCTTCCGTTCCTGTTCACATTCATCGGGGGTGTCTTCGCGGATGTCTTCGAGACCCGGCAGCGCCGGGTGTTTCTGCTGCTGGCGGGAGGAGTGGTTGTGACACAGGCAGCGCTGTGCTGGAGCACGCTGGCCGGATGGAGGCTGTAGAGATGCCGGGTGACATCTACTGCGACCGCCGCGCGAACAGCGGGTGCGTTGAAATTCGCATCGAACCTGAGAACAAACCGCATATGCTGTCGCTAGATCCCCGAGGCACAAAATTTCTATGACGCAACGCCCCCTTCGCACGTCGCTGGCGCTGTCGCTTCTTGCCTGTACGCTTCTGCCCATGGCGGGTTGCCGTGGCGGCATTCGTGGACTTTGGGCCAAGCTTCATCACCGGCGCTCGAAGTCCAAGCCGAACTCGACGGACTACGCCGACAATGTCGAGTCGGTTGTCTCCTCAAATCAGCTGACAGTGCTGCGCTGGCCGGACTTCTCCGACTTCCAGACAGCGGTGCAGCAGTTTTACGATGCCCGCAACTACGAGCTGGCGTGGACACGCGATGGCCAGCCGACAGAGCAGGCGCAGGCGCTGATGCAGCAATTTTCGCACGCGGCCGAGAAGGGTCTGGACCCGGGGGATTACGACGCTGAGCGCTGGGGGGAACGTGTGCAGCGCTTGCAGCAGATTCGGAAGGCCAACGATACCTCGGATAACGCGCAGGTGACGGTGGCGCAGTTCGATGCAGCAGTGACGATCGCCGCGATGCGGTACGCCTCGAACCTGCACTTCGGACGGATCAACCCACAGGCACTGAACTTCGACATCGATGTTCCAGCGAGGCGGACCGGCTTCGATCTTGTGGCGTTCGTGGACGACCAGCTGGTCGATGCGGACGACGTGCCCGGAACGATGGCGAAGCTGGAGCCGAACAACCCGATGTACAAGGGGACGGAGGATGCGCTGCCGAAGTACATGCAGCTGGCGGCGAAGTGGAGCGCGCAGCCTCCCCAGCCGTTGCCTTCGGTAGAGAAGGCCGTGGGGGTGGGAGGACCGTATCCGGGCGTGGCGGCGCTCTGGGCGCGCCTGCAGGCCGAGGGCGATGCGCCTGCGGACAGTCAGCCTCCGGCAGCATACGACTCAACGGTGGCAGCGGCGGTGAAGCACTTCCAGCAGCGAAACGGACTTGCCGATGATGGCAAGCTCTCCCAGGGAACCATCGATGCGCTGAATGTGCCGATGAGCCGGCGGGTTCAGCAGATGGCCGATTCACTGGAGCGCTGGCGCTGGCTACCGGACAACTTCCAGCAGCCGCGTGTGCTGGTGAATCTTCCGGAGTTCATCGTCCGCACCTATGACGAGGACCACAATCTCGCCTTCAAGATGAAGGTGGTGGATGGCGAAGCGGAAGGCAACCATGACACGCCGATGTTTGTGCGGTCGATGCGATACCTGATCTTCCGCCCGTACTGGAACCTGCCGCAGTCCATTATCAAGAAGGAGTTGATGAAGCATCTGGACACCGGTGGCGCCGCCTACCTGGATCGCAACAACTACGAGGTGACCACCGCGAATGGACAGCCGGCGACCGGATGGAAGACGGCCGACCTGGAGCACGGGCGCTATATGGTGCGGCAGAAGCCGGGACCGAAGAACTCATTGGGCCTGGTGAAGTTTATGTTTCCGAACGAGTACGACATCTACATGCACTCGACGCCGGAGATGAACCTGTTCAACCTGGCGCGGAGAGATCGCTCCCATGGATGCGTGCGCCTGAATGACGCCGAGAAGATGGCCAACTGGGTGCTGGAGGGACAGGGCGACTGGGATGCCGACAAGATCCACGAGGCCATGTTTGGTCCGGCGGACGGCAGCGAGCCCCAGGACAACAAGCAGGTATCGCTGAAGACGCCGCTTCCGGTCAGTCTCACCTACCTGACGGCCAATGCCGATGAGGATGGGACGATGCACTTTTTCCGGGACATCTACGGGTATGACAAACAACTGGAAGACGCGCTGGGGAAGGGACGACCGTACTCGCAGGCGCCGGTGAAGATCAATCCAAAGCTCGTCCCCGGGGAGACGGAGTAGACGATCCGGGAGATCCAAGACACGGCTGGGAAGCCTTAGTACGCGTCTCCGCCGCCTACTTCACCGTGCATGGTGTCCAGGTTTTCAAAGCGCGTGAAGTCCGCCAGATAAGCCATCTGAACGGAACCGGTAGGACCGTTGCGCTGCTTGGCGATGATGATCTCAGCTTTGCCTTTTAGATCTTCGTTTTCGCGGTCGTAGTACTCCTCACGATGGATGAAGGCGACAACGTCGGCGTCCTGCTCGATGGAGCCTGACTCACGCAGGTCGGAGAGTAGAGGTTTCTTGTCGCCGGTGCGCTGTTCGGATCCACGAGAGAGCTGCGAGAGTGCGACAACCGGAATGCCAAGTTCTTTTGCGAGTGCTTTCAGACCGCGAGAGATGGAGCTGACCTCCTGGGTCCGGTTCTCGAACTTCTTCTGTGAGCCAGTGGAGGACCCGGTCATGAGCTGCAGGTAGTCGATGACGATGAGATCGAGGCTACCCTCCTGCTGGCGAAGGCGGCGGGCTTTGGCGCGCATCTCCGCAAGGGTGATGCCGGGAGTGTCGTCCACAAACATCTTGGAGGACATGAGCCGATCGAGAGCGGCGATGAGCTTGCCACGGTCTTCGCGCGGGATGAACCCTGTCTGCAGCTTGCGCGAGCCCACCATGGCTTCGCTGGCGAGCATACGACGAAGTAGCGATTCCTTGGACATTTCCAGCGAAAATACAGCGACTACCTTGCCGTCGCGAACGGCACAGTTCTGCGCGATGTTGATAGCCCAGGCGGTCTTGCCCATGGAAGGACGCGCCGCGATGATGATGAGCTCACTGTTCTGGAGGCCGGAGGTCATCTTGTCGAACTCGATGTAGTGGGTGGCGAGGCCGGTGACCTCGCGGCCCTGTTCATAGAGCGCGTCGATGGAACCGAAGGAGTTGGCGACGATGTCGGGGATGCCGGAGAAGCCGCGCTGAATTGCAGAGTCCGCCACCTCGGCAAGGCGCGCTTCGACATCGTTCAGTACCTTGGTCGCGTCTTCAGACTGGTCCGAGGCGGCGGCCATGCCGTCGTTGAAGATGCCAAGCAGCTGCCGCAGCAGGCTTTTGTCCTTGATGATGCGGACGTAGGATTCGATGTTGGGGTTGCGCGGGATGCCTTCGGTGAGGAACGCAAGGTAGGCCGGGCCGCCAATCGCGTCGAGCTCCTTGCGCCGCGAGAGCGCATCCATGACGGTGATCGTGTCAACCGCGTGGCCGATGTTCTGCAGTTCGAGGATGGCACGATAGATGCGCTGATGCGAGTCGAGCAGGAAGTCTTCGGGGCGCAGCTTCTCGGTGGCGTCGACGATCGCGACCGCGTCCAGCAGCATCGAGCCCAGGACCGTGACCTCGGTCTGCACCGAGGAGGGTAGGCCGTCATTCAGAGACAAAGGGATGGGCTGGGCAGCCATGGGTCGAGCGGGCTCCGGGCGGGGATGTTCCTAGTCTAGAGCGCGGGGGACGTGCAGGAAGACGAACGGCTGCTTTGGCGGTCTGTGAAGTTCAAGCCGTCCTGTGTATCGCGCGGAAAAGCGGGCGCAAAAGCGGCGGCCGAGGGCCGCCGCTTCGCTTGCAAAGGAATGTTGCTTGTGAACATGCTACTTCGTAGCACCTGCCCAACCGGCATAGACCTTTTGTGCCGCGATCAGGCCATCACCGAATTTAACGCCCAGTTGGGGGAGGCTCTTGACGACCACCTGCTCCAGCGCGCCGATCAGCGCGATGGTATCGAGGTAGTCGAAGAAGCCGAGGTGCGCGATCCGGAAGATCTGGCCTTTCATCTCGCCCTGTCCGTTGGTGATAATGGCCGCGAACCGGCCTTTCAGCTCCTTACAGACGATGCCGGAGTCGACACCTTCAGGCGCAAGCACGGCCGTTGCCGCGGCTCCGGGTGCAGCCGAGAAGAGCTTGAAGCCGAGCGCCTGAACAGCAGCGCGGGTCATCTCGGCGATGAGCTCCGCGTTGTCGACCAGCTTTTTGCGGCCTTCGACGAGGTTGCCCTGCGGGTTCTCGGGCGAGGCAGCCTGGGCGGCGATCCAGTCGAGCGCGGCGCCCAGCGCGGCGATCAGCGCGACAGCGGGTGTGTAGGCGCTTTCGCCATTCTTCGCATTCTTGCGCTCCTTGCGGAGATCGAAGTAGTAGCGCGGATTATAGGTTGCCTCCATGCGGTCCCAGGCGCGGTCGCTGACAGCGAGATAGCTGAGGCCAGGGGGGATCATCACCGCCTTTTGTGAGCCGCCGATGAGCACGTCGATGCCGCTCGCGTCCATGTCAAAGCTCGTGGTCCCAAGGCCGGTGATGCCGTCCACCACGAGCAGGGCCTCGGAGTGCTGGTCCTTCAGCAGCTTCGCAATGGCGTCGATGTCGTGGCGAGTTCCGGTAGAAGTTTCGTTAGCCTGCACGAAGACGACGCGGGTTTCGAGCTTCAGTCCGGCTTTGACCTGGTCGATGGAAAAGGTCTGGCCGTAGGGCACGCTGACCAGATCAACCTCACAACCGAAGGCTTTGCACAGCGCGGACCAGCGCTCGCCGAACTTGCCGGCCGAGAGCACGAGGACCCGGTCGCCGGGCGAGGTGAGATTGGAGACCGAGGCTTCCATGGCACCTGTGCCCGAACTGGATAGAATGATGACGTCGTTGCGGGTGCCGACGAAATCCTTCAGCTGCGCGAGCACGCGCTGATAGAGGGCGCGGAACTCCGGGGTGCGATGGTGAATGTCAGCCGCCGCCATCGCGAACTGCGCGGCAGGAAGCAGCGGGGTGGGACCGGGCGTAAACAGACGCGTCTTGCGAATCATAGCTTCATTCTAGCCAGTTCTCGGCCATCTCACAGCGGGAGCTCCGGCATTGATAAGCTGGATTGCTGAAGAAAAGAGGAGGCGGCAATGGCGACCATCGCAGAGCGCGTGAACACGGATATTGTGACGGCCATGAAGGCGCGTGAAGAGGACAAGCTGACGGCGCTGCGCATGGTCAAGTCAGCGCTGAAGTCGAAAGAGATCGACAAGCGCGAGCCGTTGAGCGAGGCCGAAGGGCAGGGTGTGCTGACGATCCTGCTCAAGCAGCGACGGGAGTCGGTGGAGCAGTTCACCAAGGGTGGACGGCCGGAGCTCGCAGCCAAAGAGCAGACTGAGATTGGCTGGATCGAAACGTATCTACCAAAGGCGGCCAGCGAAGACGACGTGCGGGCGATCGTCTCTGGCGCCATCGAGCACATCGCGGCGGGCAGCGGCGGCCAGCGGCCCGGACCGAAGGACATTGGACCGACGATGCGCGTTGTGCAACAGCGGATACTGGCTAGCGGTATACGCGCGGATGGGAAGATGGTCAGCGAGATGGTGAAGGCGGAGCTCGCCAAGGGAGCCACCGCAGACGGCCCCAGCGAGCCAGAGACTCGCACCAGATAGCAGAGTGTTCGCGTCGTCTAGCGAAGACGAAATCGGACAAAGAACAGCTCTGCGGTTGGAGTCGCTCCGTAGGACGCGCGCAACATTTCAGGTGCCCGGTATACCGTCAGCTGTGCTCCCGGTGCAACGAGCACGCGCGGTCCCAGCCGGAGGTCGTGGTCGTAGCCGAGGCTGTAGGCAGCCACATGACCGAGGGGCTCTTCCGAGAAGCCGGGTGGCAGTGGGGTTCCGGGCGTGAGCAAGAGTTCGCTCGAGCGGCCGGCGTTCTCTACGCGCGTCCAGAGGTAATTGTTGCTCGCGAAACGAAGCAAGGCCTCCCCGAGGTAGCTGTTCTGCTTGCCGTTGTCGTGCAGCGAGCGTGTGCGACCCCATACCAGCGTCGAAGAAAAATCGAGTGTGGGTTCCGGGACCATACGCATAGATCGCATGCCAGAGTCCCGGCCTGGATCGGACATGCTGCTGTGCGGCGGTGCGGCGGACGAGTTCGCAGGTGTGCGTGCGCCCATATCGCTCATCCCGCTCATATCCATGCCAGGCATGTCCGCCATGTGGCTCATATCGTGCGGCGTGGCAGCTGCACCCTGAGGGGTGGCTCCCCCATCAGACCTGGTAGCCATAGACATCCCGGCATGGGGACTGAAAGGCCTGGAGCGGAAGGTGTGGTGGTACATCACGCTGGCGGTCTGCCTCTGCTGGTCTTCGCCGGGGTACAGCGCCTCCGGTGAGGTGATGTGCGCGAAGGAGTACTGCCCGCTCCAGTCGGCGGAAGGAGAGACGGTCAGACGAGTGGCCACGGAATCGATCGCGTGCCCGTTCGACGACGGTTCAAAGTGCCAGTGTGCTTCGGTAGGCTCGGCGCCGTGGAAGCCGGAGAGCTCCACGCGTGCCCAGCGATAGGCAAGGCCGCCGGTCACGACATTGAAGGCAATGTGTGTGGAGTCCTGCTGATGATGGCCGAGCGCCGCAATCGGGTCTTCGCTCGCGCTCTGGCGGTGAGGATAGGCCGTGGGTCCGATGGCCGGATCCCCGACGGGAGCGACATAGAAGGACAGCAGCGTGTTTCGCGAGAGCTTCACATCGTAGAGCGCCGCCAGCTCCATCCAGAAGTCGTGCGGATGCTGGCCATCGATGATCGGCGTGCCATAGGCCGTCTCTCCCTGCTGGAACAGCTCCGGGTAGTTACGGTGCGGAACAGTTCCGGGCTCAAAGGAGAGCATGGCGCGCAACGTCAGCTGTCCCAATTGCCCACGGTCGCCAAAGCCGCGCTGCGCCATGGGCATGATCCAGTTGGTGGAAAAGAACGCGTCCTTGTTGCGAGGCGAGTTGGCCTGCTGCTGCGTATCGGCAACGAACGCGTTGCTGTGCAGCATCAGCTGCCAGCCCTTGTGCATGGACATCAGCATCGGCACGGGAGTGCTGGCCGGTTCAAGGCTCGTGCCCGAAGAGCCGTGCTGCTCGATGGCTTCTATCATCGTGCGCGACGCCATGACCTGTTGAGCTTCGAGGGAAGAGGTGGCGCCGAGAAGCACGAGAGCAAGGAGTCGCGACAACATCGTCCTTATATGACGCGCAAAGGACGCTCTGGTTCCACATCAATGTGAAGGGAGCAGGCTCTCTATCCACACCATACCGGGACGGGTTCAAGCGAGCCTGGGATGGAGCTTGTGGAACCCGGTCTGCTCCTGGTAGGCATGGGCTAGCGCACACGCTTTCCCTTCCTCATACAGCGGGGCGAGAAACGTGATCGAAACCGGTGTGCCCGGTCCGCCGACATTGGCCGACGCGCCATCCTCGGTGCTCGGGGCGGGTGGAGCGTCAGGGCCGCGCAGACCGTTCGGCACGATGACGGCAGGCTGACCGCAGAGGTTGGTTGCCGTAAGCTGTGGACCTCCACTGGGAGTGACGATGACGTCGAAGCGCGAGAAGAGCTCGTGCATCTGCGCCATGGCGAGGGTGCGCGCGCGTTGCGCCTGGATGTATTCCACGGCTGGGATAAACCGCGCGATGCGG
Source organism: Acidobacteriaceae bacterium (assembly GCA_035537215.1). Classification (GTDB taxonomy): domain Bacteria; phylum Acidobacteriota; class Terriglobia; order Terriglobales; family Acidobacteriaceae; genus Granulicella. The sequence goes on along the minus strand of DATLMQ010000218.1, from coordinate 11,701 downwards.
AACTGGTTGGGCCAGTCAAAAGGCTTCTGCCCGGCGAGCAGCGCATCACGACCGGTGGTGGTGAGCTCATCGAAGGCCGCGGCCGATTCCGCCGAAAGGATGCTGTGCAGGGCGGAAAATGGGAACTCGGGCATCTCGCAAGCCGTGAGGTTCACACCCAGCTCCCGCAGATGGTCCAGTGTGGCGCTCGCAAACCGGGCGTCGTAGGCGCGGCGTTCGAATTCAGCGCGATGTTCCTGCTCCCGTGCGGTGCGCTCAGCCTGTGTGAGTGTCTCCAGCTCGTCCTTCGGCAACGGCTGGAAGGCTGGGACATCGAAGGCCGATTTGACATAGCCGACGCGCAGCTTGCGGACGTCGAGCGTGAGGTCCGCATTGAAGCCATGGCTATGCACGCTCAGATCGCGGCCGTCCGGGCCGGCGATGGCGTGCAGCACCAACGCTGCATCCTCTACCGAACGCGTGATAGGTCCGATCTTGTCCATCGACCACGAGAGCGCCATCGCGCCGGTGCGGGGCACACGCCCAAAGCTGGGCCGCAAACCCGTGACACCGCAGCGGGTGGAAGGCGAGGAGATCGATCCAAGCGTCTCCGTTCCGATCGCGAATCCGACGCAGCCCGCGGACACGGCGCTTGCAGACCCCGCGGAGCTGCCGCTTGATCCCTGGCGTGGGTTCCAGGGGTTGCGGGTGCGCCCTCCGGGTTTGCCCGAGCCGGCAGGGTAGCCCCACAGGTCGCCCTGGGCCAGTGCGCCCATGGAGAGCTTTGCGATCAGCACCGCGCCGGCCGCATCAAGGCGCTTGACGACCTCGGCATCCTCATCGAAGTGTTGCTCGTCGAAGCCCGCAGCACCCCAGGTGGTGGGGTATCCCTTCACGGCCAGGAGGTCCTTCGCGCCCCATGGAATCCCGTGCAGTGGGCCCAGGTCGCGCCCTTTCGCGAGCTCCTGGTCAGCCTGCGCAGCCTGCTTGAGCGCACGCTCCTCGGTGAACGTGATCACAAACTTCAGCGTCGGGTCATAGCGCTTCAGCCGGGCGAGGTACATCTGCGTCAGGGCGACGGATGTCGTCTTGCGCTGCCGAAGGGCAACGCCGAGCTCCCGCACGGTGGCAAAGGCCCATGCTTCCGCGTGGAGACCACCGTCTTCCGTCGGGCTCTTCATCGTATCCAGGATCTTGTCAATGTTCGGTGCGCGGCCAAGCTGAACGTCGCGCAGCGGCTGCGGCGGGGGCGCAGGTATACCCGCCGGGATAGGGTTGGTGACCACGACAGGAGCCACGCTGTTCGGCAGATGAAGCTCGCGCACGTGCAGCGTGGCGTTCCGTTGTTCAACGAGGCCCTCCAGCATCGCCGCCTTCTGCTCGTCACTGATGTGCACGGCTGCAATGGCTGCCGCAGCGTCGATCATGGCGGGTGTCACGGGCACCCACCCGTGGAGATCTTCGTGCGCTCCAGGGACCTCGCGATTACTTCCGGCTGGCGTGGGTCGCTGTATTGCAGAAGCCAGCGCCAGCAGGGCGCCGGGAAACAGTGTGTGACCGATACCCGCAGCCGAACAGACGGAGAGCAGCGTGCGGCGGCTGAGCGCCTGGGGTGAGCGTGGGTCAGAGGGCATGGCTGGATTATTGCATCGGGCAAAGGAGGCTCCCACCACTGGGCCCGGGAGCTTCTATCCCGCGACCCTCGCCCTCGCCGACCTGCTCGGCTATTGTCTTTGAGCGCTTCCATGGAGCCCCGATCCTTCACCGCGCATCGAATAGCCGTGCCCGAGCTGCCCGAAGTCGAGACTGTCGCCAACGGGGTGGATGCCCGCGTCCGCGGCCAACGCATCCTTCGCGTGTGGACCAGTGGCAAGCCCCAGACCTTCAAGTCTCCGGAAGAGGAGATCGCGGAGACCCTCACGGGAGCGCGCATTGAACGCGTCCGCCGGGTCGGCAAGACGGTGGTTGCGGACCTTACGCGCGCCAACCGAAAGGCGGCACAGTTTCTGGTACACCTTGGCATGACCGGGCGGCTGCTAGTCTCGCAGCCTGAGGTACCTCTGCCCGCGCACACTCATGCGGTGCTCAGCCTGGGCGACGGACGCGAGTTGCGCTTTGTCGACCCCCGCCGATTCGGCCGGCTCTCCGTCGAACACCCCAAGCCGGAGACCGCGGAGGGATACACCGGACCCGGCAAGGAGCCGACCACAATCAGCGCCGACGAGTTTGCGACGCTGTTCCGCGGGCGCAAACTGGCGATCAAGGCGGCACTGCTGAACCAGTCCATCCTCCATGGGGTCGGCAACATCTACGCCGACGAGAGCCTGTTCCGCGCGGGCATCCGCCCCCGCAAAGCCGCAGGCCGGCTCACGCGGCAGGAGTTGAGCAGACTTCACAGCGCTCTACAACGCATATTGCAGCAGGCAATTGAAATGGGGGGATCTTCGGTCTCCGACTACGTCGACGCCGACGGTGTGCGCGGCTTCTTTCAGCTCGAGCACAAGGTCTACGGGCGCGCCGGCGAGCGCTGCACGGTGTGCTCTACGCCGCTCAAGAAGATCGTGGTTGGAGGACGAACGACCATCTACTGCGCACGCTGCCAGCGGTGATCTAGCGCAGACCCGTGCCCGGCTCCGCCGCTACCCCGGCACCTACCACCCGGGTGGTTTGCCCATCCTGGAACAACTCCACCGAATAGCTCTGCAGGGGACTCATCTTGACCATCTGGTGGAGGTAGTCCTTGAGCAGATTGAGGTCGAGAAACCGGGTGTTGTACCCGGTGACATAGAATTTACGCGCTCCGGCCTGGTGGATGACGCTGGCTGTGGCAGCGGCGAGAGACTTGTGCCAAAGGTGCTTGAACTCCACGCAGCGCGTCTCAGCGCCGGCGCGGCGATTGGCATTCTCGAAGACCTCTTCAGGCTCCATATCCAGAAAACGCAGCCGCATGGCGCGATGTCCCATGATGCCTTCCAGGTGGCCGCGGCCACCACAACCACAGTAGTTCTCCTTGTCGTCCAGAGTGACCACCGTATGGCCACCCTCCCAGACGCCCTCGGCAAACGGATAGCAGCCGTAGCCGATGCCGGTCCCGATGGTCCACACGCGAACCACGTGGTCAAGCTTGCCCTGGTGCGAGGCGATTCCGGCGGCCATCGCATCCGCATCATTCACCACCGTGACCGGCGCGCTGATGCCGCGGGCGGAAAGCTCCGCTGACACCAGCTCCTGCATGCGCGCGCCTTTGAGCTGCGGCAGGTTCGGAGCCTCTTCCACTACACCATTGCGAATCAGTCCGGGAATCGCCACGCCGACTCCGCGGATGGCCGTCTCCCGTCCCTTCGCCGCCTCCAGGACCGTTTCGCAGATGCCGTTCACCAGTGAATCGGTCGGCAGCTCCACCAGCGAGTCATCGTCCTCGGAGTCCGCGGGGATAGGCCCCGCAGGATGCGAGACAAGCGCGCCCTGCAGTTTATGGTCGACGACCAGACCGGCGAAGATGCGTTCGGCGAGGATCACGCCGACAGTCTCGAGCGGAATGCTCTGGGTCTCGGGATCTGTTGTGGTGCGTCCTGTCATCGTCCGGCTCCTCCGGCTGGGGGACTGGGTAGCTCGCATACCCGGCTTCAGGCTAAGGCCTGTGACAGTAGCCTGCACTGGGGATGCTCGTCAATGATGGAAGATGCAGCGCCGGAGCCCGGAGTTCTTAATCGAGCTTGGCGACGCGATTCAAGCCATTGAACGCTGCCACCTTGTAACACTCCGCCAGGGTCGGATAGTTGAACACCGTGTCAACGAAGTAATCGAGCTTGCCCCCAAGGGCCATGACCGCCTGTCCGATGTGGAGCAATTCGCTCGCACCCTCGCCGATGATGTGGACACCGAGAATCGCGTGCGTTTCGCGATGGAAGATCAGCTTCAGACGCCCGGTCGTATCGCCGCGAATCTGGCCGCGCGCGATCTCGCGATAGTACGCCACGCCCACTTCGTAGGGAACATCCTCTTCCGTAAGCTGCTCTTCGGTCTTGCCGATGAAGCTGATCTCCGGAATCGTATAGATCCCGTAGGGGTAAAAGCTGGGGTTGGAAACGATGGTCTCGTCGCCGAAGGCACGCGCCGCCGCGATTCGCCCCTGCTCCATCGAGACTGAGGCCAGTGACGGAAAGCCGATGACGTCGCCGACAGCGAATACCTCCCGCTGCTTGGTGCGGAAGTCCTTGTCGACCGGGATGCGTCCCCGGGAGTCGGCCTCGATCCCGGCGGCGCCGAGATTCAGCTCGTCGACATTGCCCTGCCGACCGACGGCGTACAACAGCGCGTCGCCCTGGAGCTTCTTCTTGGACTCGAGATTCGCAACCACCGAGCCGTCGCTCTCGTCCACGGACTCGACCTCTTCGTTCAGGCGCATGGTCACACGGGCATCGCGAAGGTGATAGCTCAACGCCTCCACAATCTCCTGATCGGCGAACTCCAGCAGGCGCGGCCGCCGCTCGATGAGCGTTACGCGTACGCCAAGCGCCGCAAACATACAGCAGTACTCCACACCGATCACACCGCCGCCCACGATGATCATTGTCTTCGGCAGGTTCGGCAGATTCAGCACAAGATCGGAGTTCACGATGGTTGTGCCATTGATCGCGACCTTGGGCGAGGTCGCCGGCTTGGTGCCGGTCGCGATCAGAACGTTCTTTGCCTCGTAGATGCTCGCGCCCTTGGAATTTGTCACCTTCACATGGGTGGGATCATCGAAGCTCGCCACGCCTGTGAGCATCTCCACGTTGTTGCGCGAAAGCTGCGCCTCCGTGACATCGATCTCTGTCTTGATCACATGCTGTACGCGGAAGGCCAGATCAGCCATCGTGATCCGTTCCTTCACGCGATAGTTCATGCCGTAGATCGACTTGTAGTTGTAGCCGGAGAGATGCAGCACAGCTTCACGCATCGTCTTCGATGGGATGGTGCCAGTGTTGATGCAGGCGCCGCCCACCACCTCGCGCATCTCCACCAGCGCGACCCGCTTGCCGAGTTTCGCGCCGTAGATCGCGGCACGCTGGCCTGCAGGTCCGGAGCCGATGACGATGAGGTCGTACGGATTGGCCATAAGCGTCGGTGCGCTCTCCCTGAACGGATGCCCGGCTCTCGCCTGCATCTTCGCGGCCCTGAGAGCGTGCTCTCGGCGCTGCCGTTGTCTATCATAGCCCTCCGCGAGCCCTGCACCTGTCACCCGGCAGGAGAGGTACACTGGCCTGATGGTTCGTTGTGCCATCACCAATGGCATGCACGCCGAACTCGATGACACGAAGGCAAGCTGCATCGATCTCGCCGGCCGCTGCGCCCGGAATGGAATCGAGTTCGTTCAACTCCGCGAAAAACATCTTGAGGCATCGGCGCTGCTCGAGCTCGCCGAGGCGATGCAACGTGCCCTGCGCGCCGAGCCAGCGATGACGAAGCTCCTCATCAATGGACGCCCGGACGTTGCGGTCGCCGCTGGAGCCGACGGCGTGCACCTGTCCTCCCGCTGCGGAGAGCTCACGCCGGCGCAGGTGCGGGCGATTTTCGTGTCGTCAGGAAGACCGTTGCCGTTCGTGAGTGTCTCCTGCCATCACCCCGACGAAGCCGGGCGGGCAGCCGCACAAGGGGCCGACCTGATCCTCTTCGGCCCGGTCTTCGAAAAACGTGTCGGGGATGAGCTCGTCGGTCAGGGTCTCGGGCTAGGAGCGCTGGCCGCCGCGTGCTCCCTGGCAGCTCCAGTTCGAGTACTGGCGCTGGGCGGCGTCACGGCGGAGACCTGGCTGGCATGTCACCGGGCAGGGGCGCAGGGCTTCGCCGGCATCCGAGCCTTCCTGTAGCCCCCGGGCGGAACGACGCATCAGATAAGAGCTGACGCCGTCGGTTCATTGACGCTCACCCAGCACGCGCCTAGGCTTAACCCATGCTGATTACGCCGCTGCAACTCGCCGACGAGCCGCTCCTGCTGGATGAGAGCCTGCGGGAGGGTGCGATCGACTACACCCCGGACATCCGACAGATTGGCCCGCTCAAGCTGCAGGGCCGCGCGGAGCTGATCGTCGAACATCGTGGGCCGCGCGAATTCGTCGAAGACATACGTCTTCGGGCGCACTTCGACGGCAGCTTCGAGCTGCTCTGCGCCCGCTGCCTTGAGCCGGTGACGACCCCTCTGACCGGCGACTTCGACCTGATCTACCGCCCGGTCAGCGTCGAAACCGAAGCCGGGGAACACGCTATCACCGAAGATGAGACCGAAATCGGGTATTATGAGAAGAGCGGCCTTTTGCTGGAGGACGCCGTGCGCGAGCAGGTGCTTTTGAGCCTGCCCGGACGGGCGCTCTGTCAGGAGGATTGCAAGGGCTTGTGCCCGCAGTGCGGGGCCAATCGCAATTTGGCCGACTGTGGCTGCGGCGAAGCTCTGGCTAACCCGCGCTGGAACGCACTGGCCGGGATTGCCCTTGGCGATAAGCCCTGAGGGCTGCTCCGCAACAGTTTGCAGCAGATGAGTTTTCAGCCCGCACTTCGGTGCGCGGCTGCTTAGTTTGAGAGGACTTCCATGCCTAACCCAAAACGGCGCCACAGCAAGCAGCGCACAGCCAAGCGCCGCAGCCATGACTTCCTGACCCCCACGGGCGTCTCCACCTGCACCAACTGCGGTCAACCCAAGCTGCCCCACCGTGCCTGCAAAAACTGCGGAGAGTACAAGGGACGCGCGGTGCTGGCCGTCAAGGACAGCGAGTAATCCGGGCGTGCGGTCTCCCGCCTTCCGGTCTCCCCTGACAATTCAGATCTCGCCTCGTGGTACCCGCGGCTTCAGCTCCGTGGCCTCGTAGCCCAGCCCATGCCAGTCGACATCGTTCTCGATGCCATGGGGTCTGATAAGGCCCCCGATCCTGAGATCCGCGGGGCAATCCTGGCCGCACGCCTGCTGGACGTTCGCGTCCACCTTGTGGGGCCGGAGGACGTTCTGCGTCCGAAACTGCGCCTGGCCCTGAAGGAAGACGACGCCCACAACGGCAATCCCCTGCAGGCTCTCCAGGAGCTGCAGAACGGCAAACGACCCCGCCCTCCCGTCTTCCTCGTGCAGGCCAGTGAGTGGATCAGCATGGAAGACAAGGCGGCGCTCGCCGTTCGCTCCAAGCGCGACAGCTCCATGCGCGTCGGCCTGAAGATGGTGCGCGAAGGCCGTGCCGCGGGCTTTGTCACCGCCGGCAACACGGGCGCCGCGATGGCCACGGCCAAGATGGTCCTGGGGTCACTGTCGGGCGTAGACCGCCCCGCGTTGGCCACCGTTCTGCCCACCACCGCGGGCGCGCCGTGTGTGCTGCTCGACGTGGGCGCGAACGTTGATTGCGACGCCAACAATCTCCTGCAGTTCGCCCTGATGGGCCACCTCTACGCCAAAAACGTCCTGCACATCGCCGATCCCCGTGTGGGGCTGCTCTCCATCGGCGAAGAGGAGACCAAAGGCAACGCTCTCACCCGCGAGAGCTTTCCCGTCCTGCGGGACGCCGGCCTGAACTTTATTGGCAACGTAGAAGGCCGCGATCTCTATAACGGTCGCGCCGACGTCATCGTCTGCGACGGGTTTGTGGGCAACGTTGCGCTCAAGAGTAGCGAGGGTATTGTCAAACTCGTGAACTCTTCCCTGCGCGAAAGCCTCAAGTCCACCGTCACCTCACAGGTGGGCGCGCTGCTCAGCCAGAGGGCCTTCCGCGCGTTCAAGAAACGGCTGGACTACTCCGAATACGGCGGTGCTCCCCTGCTCGGCGTGCGCGGCGTCTGCATCGTGGGGCACGGCAGCTCCAACGAGCGCGCCATCATGAATGGCATACGTGTAGCCGCCGAGTTCGCCGAAGGTCAGGTGAACGCCGGCATTGAGGCGACTCTAGGCCAGCGCTAGCCCTTGGCCCGTTTGATCCCACCGCAACGAATCTTTCACTAGGCCCAGCTAAGCCGACCAGCCGGGCATCGCCTCCGGAGGGCGTGCCGTCTGAACGGAGAGTCGCGTCGTTACGGACGCGGACTCCCCCACGGAGGGCCCTCTATGCCTGAACACGTGAGCCGGTTGGATACCAGCCTGCCTGTCTTTCCTGCCGGCAGCGGCAAAGGTGCTGTGTTTTCCCCGCTTCCCCAGGACACCAAGGACGGAAAGATGCGCGCACACGCCGTGCAGACCATCCTCAGCGATCCCCACACGCTCTACAGCCTCTGGCGGGATGTCACGGCTGCCCCGCGCTGGATGGAATACGTCGTCTCTACCGAGGTGAAAAGCCCCACCATCACGCACTGGGTCATGGGCAACCCCGACCACCCCGAGGGCCCGCGAGTGGAGTACGACACCGAAATCTACGAGGACGTTCCGGGCGAACGCATCGCCTGGCGCTCGCTGGATCCCACCGTTCATGAGGCAGGCGAGGTTATCTTCAGCCCCGGCCCTGGAGACCGCGGCACCGTTGTCGTCCTGCAGGAGACCATGGCGGTTCCCGGAAGCAAGCTAGGCGTCGCCGTGGCCGGCCTGACCAAGCGCACCCCACGCCAGATCGTCATAGAGGACCTCCGCCACTTCAAGCAGATGGTTGAAGCCGGCGAGATCCCCAACGTCACACGCGATCCCCACGGTCCACGCGGCATCATCGGTGGTTTCAAGGAACGGCTTTACGGAGAAAACAATCCCACTCCGCCGGGAACCGGCGTCGCGCAGTAACGCGTTCGGGGCCGCACTCCCATTGCGGCGACCCTTCTCTCGCCAAAACAGTTCCATTTTCCCCACACGCCACGGAGACCGAAATGAAAGCAGTCTGCTGGATGGGCACCAGTAATATCCAGGTGCACACCGTTCCCGACCCCGAGATTGTCAACCCTCACGACGCGATCCTGCGCATCACACGCACCGCCATCTGCGGCTCCGATCTCCACCTCTACGACGGCTACATTCCCACCATGGAGGCCGGCGACATCCTCGGCCACGAGTTCATGGGAATCGTTGAAGAGGTCGGCCCCGAGGTCACCAATCTCAAGCGCGGCGACCGCGTGGTCGTGCCGTTCACCATCTCCTGCGGCAATTGCTTCTTCTGCAGACGCGACCTCTGGAGCCTTTGCGACAACACCAATCCCAACGCGCAGGTCGCCGAGACGATGTACGGCTACTCCGGTTCCGCGCTCTTTGGCTACTCACATATCTATGGCGGATACGCGGGCGGTCAGGCCCAATATGTGCGCGTGCCCTTCGCGAACGTCGGTCCGATCAAGATCGAAAATGACCTTCCCGATGAAAAGGTTCTCTTCCTCTCCGACATCTATCCCACCGGCTACATGGGCGCGGAGAACGCCAACATCAAGCCCGGGGACACGGTGGCGGTCTGGGGCTGCGGTCCCGTCGGCCTCTTCGCCATTGCCAGCGCCTACATGCTTGGCGCTGAACGCGTCATCGCCATCGACCGCTTCCCGGAGCGCCTGAAGCTCGCCCGCGACTACTGCGGGGCGACCACTATCGACTACACCGACAACGACGTAGTCGTCGTGGAAGCGCTGCGCGACCTCACCGGCGGCATCGGCCCTGACTCCTGCATCGACGCCGTCGGAATGGAAGCCCACTCCAACACGCTGGTGGGCATGTACGACAAGGTGAAGCAGTCAGTCATGCTCGAAACCGATCGCCCCTTCGTCCTCCGCCAAGCCTTCCAGGCCATCCGCAAGGGCGGCACACTGTCGATTCCTGGCGTCTATGGGGGTGCGCTGGACAAGATCAACTTCGGTGCGGCGTTTGGCAAGGGCATCAAGATGGCCATGGGCCAGACCCACATGCACAAGTACATGGCCCCGCTGCTTAAGTCCGTCGAGGAAGGAAAGATCGATCCCAGCTTCCTGATCTCGCACCGCATCGGCATCGAAGAAGTGCCCGATATGTACAAGATCTGGCGTGACAAGAAGGACCAGGTCACCAAGATCGTGATCGACCCCTGGCAGGATCGGCTGGGCACGCCTCTGGCTGTCTAGGCGCACCGCCCTTCTGCAACCGGCCGCCCGGGACATCTATCCCGGGCGGCCTTGCTTCTGCGAGCGTTCGCAGAAAAGCCTTGATTCGGCGCGCCAGAGCTATTCTGATGGAGAACGAGGACCCCCCATGGCACCCACCAAGTTCCTGGATCCACCCCCGGCGGCAACCCGCGACTCATCTTCCTTCGAACTGTTGCGCGTGTGGATTGCAGAGCAGGGGCAGCACGTCAGCCTGCGCTCCGGTGTCTGGGAAGACCCATTCGCCTGGGGTATCGTGCTCGCCGATCTCGCACGCCACATCCTGCATGCCGAGGCACTCAGCCGCAAGGACCTTGATCAGCAAGCCTTCCTGCAGCGAATGATCGAGGGCTTCCAGGCCGAGATCGAGTCTCCTACGGACGAACCCGACGGTGAACTCACTCAGTAATGCTTTTGTTCTTCGATGTCTAATATGCGCGCAATTGCGCTACCTGGAGACGTTCACATCACCCGTGCGACGCGTTCCAGCTCGGCCTGGATGTGTTCAGGTTTGCAGCCATGGCCTTCAATCTTTGTAGCCACGTGACGCGCCTCCAACGACGAGATCCCATAGCCTCGTCCACTCAGGAAGTTCGCGACAATCTCGGCAGCCTGAAAGGAGTCGACCCCCGACTGCAGGAGATCACCGCGCAGCGCGAGCAAATCCGAGGGAGTGAACTTTTCTATCGTGCGATCGTCCGGTCGTTCTTCGCTCACAGCGCGTCTCCCTGGAAGGGGTCAGGCTTGACTTTCCGCCCGCCTTTGTAACTTAGAGAGGGATCGTAAGGTGCGAGTTGCAGCACTCTGCCAAAAACGTGCCCTCCTCATCACCGTCCCTCCACGCGTTGACCGGCTCAACAATATGCGCGCGCTATCCTTCTTCTATGCAGTCCGTCCTCTCTCCCGCACGAGTTCTCGATGGCGTGGCGATCGCCTCCCAGATCAAATCCGAAGTCGCCGTCGAGGTCACGGCCGCACGCGAGGCCGGCTACACTCCCGGGCTTGCCGTGGTGCTTGTAGGCGAAAACCCTGCCTCGCAGATCTATGTACGCAGCAAGGTCAAGACCTGCGGCGAACTCGGTATCTACTCCGAGATGCACACCCCGCCTGCCAGCATCAGCACTGAAGATCTGCTCGCACTCGTGCAATCGCTCAACGCGCGCGACGAGATCGACGGCATCCTCATTCAGCTTCCCTTGCCCGATCACGTAGATGCGAGCCTGCTGCTCGAGGCGGTCGATCCCCGGAAAGACGTCGACGGTTTCCACCCCATCAACGCCGGCCGTCTGCTCAGCGGCGCACCCTCTGAAACGGTGCTCGCTCCCTGCACACCTGCGGGCATCATTGAGATCCTCGAGCGCAGCAGTATTCCTGTCGCCGGCACGCGCGCCGTGGTTCTTGGCCGCTCGAATATCGTCGGAAAGCCGATCGCCGCGATGCTTATCAACGCTTCGGCCACGGTCACCGTCTGTCACTCCCGGACGCGCGACCTGCACGCCATCACACGCGAAGCCGACATCCTCGTAGCCGCCATCGGTCGCGCGGGCTTCGTACATCGAGATATGGTGAAGCCCGGCGCCACCGTCGTCGATGTCGGCATCAACCGCCTCACAGGCGAGGCCGAGTTCGCGCGCTTCTTTCCGCCCGAACACCCCGACCATCACACGCGGCGCCAGGGCTTTGATAAGCGTGGATC
>DATLMQ010000217.1:0-2949 GCA_035537215.1 Acidobacteriaceae bacterium | reverse complement strand
GGGTACTGCTGCTCGATCAAGCGACATTCCCGAGTGACACAATCTCCACACACCACATCCACCAGCCCGGCGTGGCGCGGCTTGCGCGCTGGGGTCTGCTTGAAAAGGTTCGCGCCTCGAATTGCCCCCCGACGACCGAAATTCGGTTCGATATCGGTCCCTTCGCGCTTGCGGGCACGCCGCCGCCGGCCGAGGGTAACGTGGAAGCCTACGCACCGCGCCGCCGGGTTCTCGATAAGATCTTGGCCGACGCGGCCGTCCGAGCGGGGGCCGAACTGCGCGAAGGATTTTCGGTCGAAGAACTGACGACCGACGGTGGAGCGGTAACGGGCGTCCGCGGTCGAGACAGGAAGGGTGCGGCCGTGACGGAGAAGGCGCGCATCGTCATCGGCGCCGACGGCGCCCGCTCATTCGTGGCTAATAAGGTTCAGGCACCAGTCTACTTCGACCGAGGTATGCTGACCTGCAACTACTACTCTTATTGGAGCGGTGTAGCGCTCGAAGGGGTTGAACTTTACGCGCGTGAGGGGCGGCTGATAGTGGCCGACAGGACTAATGACGGTTTGGTCATGGTCACCGTCGTGTGGCCGAAAGAAGCGTTCAACCGCGTGCGGTCGAACATCGAGTCCGAGTTCATGCGCTCTCTGGATGAATACGCGCCCGCGCTGGCCGAGCGTGTCCGCGCTGGCCGCCGCGAAGAGCGGTTCGCCGGGTCAGGCTTCCTCCCAAACCTCTTCCGCAGGGCTTACGGCGAGGGTTGGGCGCTGGTCGGGGACGCCGGTTACGTCAAAGACCCGGTCACCGCCCAAGGCATCACCAACAGTTTCAGCCACGCCGAGATGCTCGCCGTAGCGCTCGACGAAAGCCTATCCGGAACTAGTGGGATGAGCGAGGCGCTCGCCGGTTACGAGCGGAAGCGCAACGAGGAGGTGCGGGCGATGTTCGAGCACACCTGCCAGCTGGCAAGGCTCGCACCACCGTCACCCGAAATGATCCGACTGCTCGAAGCCCTGCGAGGGGATCAGCAAGAGACCGGGCGCTTCCTTGGCACCGTGACGGGCACAGTGCCGGTACAGGAATTTTTCTCGACGGAGAATGTCGGCCGCATCACCGGGGGGGCGGCACTCCGGCCGGCGGCATGAAGGGCCGGGGAAGGAGTGGGACGGCCCAGAAGCTGCCTCTCGCTGCCTCTCGCTGTCTGTACCTGCTGGTACCGCTGATCCGCCTTCGTCTGCCCTGCCTGCACTCATCGAAGCGGAGGGCGGAACTGTCCTCGAAGCAGAGGTGGAGGTCAGGCAAAGCGGCAGCTCACCCTGGCTTTTCACTTCGGAGAAATACCAAGCCCCTTGGGCAGCTCAGTCCCACTTGGAATCTGAACCTCCGGGTCCATCTCCCGTGCCTGAACCGGCCACAATACTGTTCCTCGGCACCGGACTGGCAGGGCTAGGCGAGGTCATCAGGAGAAGGCGTCAAAGGAAAGAGCAGTAACGCCGGTCAGAGGTAAGACTCGCCCCGGCAGCAGCGTCAGTGAGCAGTCAAAACTTAAAGGCCCGTCGGAGCCATCTCTGACAGGCCTTTCTTCTAGTTAGGCCGCTCATCAGTCGGCGCAGGCCAGGGAATTGCTCAGCTGAAGACTTCTGCGGCTATAAGACCGTCGACACCGAATCTTAATGTAAGGGTCCGATTCCTTGAAATTTAATCCCTCTTTTGGCGTCAAGACCGGAAACGCCCGCCCCTCTTAGCAGTCCAGTCCGAAGCGACCCATTACCTCATTGATCTGGTCAAAGTCCACTGGCTTCGCCAGACATTCCAGACAACCGGCCTCACGGGCCTCCCTCATCCATACCCATTCCTTGCAGTGTGCCGAGACGGCCACGACGGGGATGTCTCGGCACTCTTGATGCCGGTGAATTTCGCGGGTCGCTTCGATGCCGTTCATCACCGGTAAACTGAGGTCCATCAGGATCAGGTCCGGATGTTCTCTGGGCGCCATGTCGACGGCTTCGCGGCCGTCCCTTGCTTCCAAGACGTGGCAGCCCCGAGCCTCAAGGATGAAGCGCAGCAGTTCCCTCGTGTCATCATAATCTTCGACGATGAGCACCCTATTTTTCGTCACCATTTCGGCCGAAGCACACATACTTGTCAGTCCCCCTTTATTCAAATCTCTCATCGGCAGCCGAGACTGTTGGGTCCGGGGCGGCAGGAGAGGATGTGAGTTGAGCCCGAGGATGAAGGAAAGCGGTTGAGGAATTCTTGAGGAAGGGTTGTCGGGTGGAGGATTTTAGTCCGTATCGATCGGATAAATGATTTTATCACGATGATTAAATAGTTTTAATCAAACACAACTCCCGCCCTTACTGATCTGAGCGCGGCGGATTGCCGCCTTGACCGCGCCCTGCAAAAAGTCGCCCGACAAATGATGCCTTCTGGTGACGCCGGAGCGCTGGTCCACAGAGAGACAGGCGGCCGGGAAGTCATACTGCCAGCCCCACTGCCTGGAGGCCTGCGGGTACTGTAGGTTCATGGTGCGAACTTAATCGCAGGTCGGATTTAAATCACTTCGCACATCAGACGCCGGGTCACAAGCCGGCCGATGACCTGATCGAGTTCATCGAAATCGAACGGCTTGGTGACGTACTCCGTGCATCCCGCGGCCCGCGCCTCGAGGTAGAAATCTTCCGCCGCGTGTGCGGAGACGACCACGACCGGTACCTCACCCATCCCTTCCAAATTCCTGATCAGACGGGTGGCCGTCAATCCGTCGAGTACGGGAAGACTAAGATCCATCAGGATCAGGTCAGGGCGGCTTTTGGCGGCCAGTTCTACCGCCTCTTTCCCGTTCGAGGCTTCCACCACCCGGTAGCCTTGCGCTTCGAGCAGAGAGCGCAACATCAGCCGCGTGTCGGCAAAATCTTCCGCCAACAAGAGCGTCCGAACTCCGCCGTTGCT
>DATLMQ010000216.1:0-2771 GCA_035537215.1 Acidobacteriaceae bacterium | reverse complement strand
CGGTTAAGTTGAGGCGGCCTTTTTGCAGGTCGCTGCGAGCCCGCTAGACCCTGGAAAGACGGGAGGTACATCGGGCTGGGACAGAGCCTGATACGCTTCGCCGTGCCAAGTGCTGGTGAAGGCGGTGGGCAGTGTGGCTAGACCGCACCCGTGTCCCATCCTGGCAGAGTGGGCCTCCCGCTCCGAAGAGGCTCCTGGCAGCAGGGCCGGGAGGACCTGACCCAGCATGCATCCCTTGATTTCATTGAGAAGACCGCATCATCCAAGTCCTGGGACCAAACAGGTGACCGGACCGCAGCGCCGTTGAAAGACGGCTAACAAGTGATAGGCAAAATCAGCTGCAGTTCGGCTTGTCGCCAGCGTCTGACGCCGCAACTCCTAGGGCGCCTGGGTGCTCTGACTCCAGGATATCGTGAGGCCGCCACAATGACTGTTATCGTATCTGTGAAGATCAATGACGGCGTCGTCATGGCCGCCGATAGCGCGGGTTCGATGGAAAGCGGGCAAATCTACGCGCACGCGAACAAGATCACTAATTTATGCGGCGGCCTGCCCGTTGGGGCGATGTCCACTGGCTCCGGGGGGATCGGCAACGAGTCCGTCGAGACGCTTTTGAAGGACTTACGACGGCGCTTCAGCGGGCTCGACCCCATGCATGCCGACTGGAAGCTCGATCCGGAAACCTACACCTTGGGTCAGGCTGCGGAGCGGCTGCGCTCGTTCCTCTTCGAAGAGAAAGCGCAAGCCCGCCTCGATCCGACCAACCTCCAGGTGCGTCTGTGCGGCTACTCCGCCGGGCGGCCGTTAGCAGAGGTGTGGGAGGTCAACATGGCGGCAGGCGCCTGTCCGCCGCCGCGTCAAATCATGGACGAGAGCAGTTTTGGTGTGCTGTGGGACGGGCAATATGAAGCCCTAAACCGTCTGATCATGGGCGTTGGGTTCGGCATAGGTCAGGCCTTGGAGCGACACGGCATCCCGTCCAACGACGTTGCCGATCTGCAGGCGAGCTTGACCGGTGACCTATATGCGACGCTCGCAGTTCCTGCGATGCCAATCCAGGACGCGATCGATCTGGCGCGGTTTCTCGTTGAGACCACCATCGGCTTCATACGCTTCGCCGTGTTCCTACCCAAATCTGTCGGAGGGGCAGTGCAGATCGCTGCTATCACCAAGCACGAAGGCTTCCGATGGGTACAGAGGAAGGAGGTGTATCCTGCTGGCCTCAACCAAGGCGCCTGAACCTGCCAAACACTCGGTCCGCAAATGAGGGCGTGGATGACTCGTGCTGATGCGGTTTTCTGGGCTGGCACGGTATCTTTCGGCAAAGCTCTGACTGGCCCGAGCGTTGAGACTTTCAGTGGCTGCACACTGGCACGCTCGCTGGTGCGGGCTTCCGCTCTCGTTGATGCCCGCTGAAATGGAGACCACATGCGTGACGCCTCGCTCGAGTTCCTGAAGACCCTCGTCAACACCCCGTCGCCGAGCGGTGCCGAAGGACCGGTGGCACAGCTGTATCGCGCTTATGCCGCTCCCTACGCAGACCGCGTTGTCACCGACGTGCACGGCAACGTAACCGCGATCATCAACCCCGATGCGCCCATGAGAATCATGCTGTCGGGGCATATGGACGAGATCGGCTTCGTCATTCACCACATCAACGAGGATGGCCTACTCCACTTCACCGCGATCGGTGGCCAGGACAGCCTCATCCCGACGGGCCAGACAGTCTGGGTGCATGGCCGGCGACGCCTCCCTGGCGCCATCGGCCGGAAGGCCATCCACCTTCTCAGCGCAGAGGAACGGCAGAAGAAGCCTGCGCTGAAGGAGCAGTGGATCGACATCGGCGCGCGCTCCCGCGCCGAAGCCGAGGCGGTCGTGCAGGTGGGCGACGTTTCGACCTTTCAGCACGAATTCCAGTTGCTGCTCGGGGACCAGGCGGTAGCGCGCGCCTTCGACAACAAGGCCGGCCTGTTCGCCGTCGTCGAGGCCTTGCGCCTCTTGCGGGAAGAGGGAGGTCTGCATCCCGATGTCGGGATCTATGCCCTGGGGACGGTCCAGGAAGAGATCGGCTCGCGGGGCGCCCGCACCGCCGCGTCGGGGATCGGAGCGCAAACCGGACTGGCCATCGATATGGACCATGCCCTCGACTATCCGGGGGTCAGCGGCGCTGAGTACGGTCGGCTCGACATGGGAAAAGGCCCGAGCATCCTGCGCGGCGCCAACGCAAATCCGGTCGTCTTCGACCTCCTGTGCGCCGGGGCGGAAGAAGAGCAAATCCCTTTCCAGGTGCGTGCTGGGGCGGGAGCCTCACCGACCGACGCCAGTGCGATGCAGCTCAGTGGAGCTGGAATGGCGACCGGGCTTCTCGGGGTTCCGCTGCGCTACATGCACACGCCGTGCGAGGTATTGAGCCTCAGCGACGTGGAGGCCTGTGCTCGTCTCACCGCCGCGTACTGCCGGCGCGTCCGTCCAGAGACCGACTTCACCCCTTGGTGAAGGCACCAGGTCGCCGACCGGCTCCGCCAAGCACACAAGTCGTGGCGCCTCAGGTCGGCGGAGGCTAACGCTGGACCTGCACCTCCAAAGGCAAGCGCCTCACTGAAACGTTCACCTGCCTCAGCTTGGCCACGGCCTCCTCAGGCCGGTGCCTCTTGCTCCCATCTCAGAAGCTCCTTCTCCTCAAAGCCATAGCTCAGCACAGGGCACGTTCGTTCAACCCACAGCGCTCACCTGGAGTCCGGTGTCGGCACTCTGATGGCCCGTCTCTGCAG
>DATLMQ010000215.1:0-3314 GCA_035537215.1 Acidobacteriaceae bacterium | reverse complement strand
CAGGCGTGGCGCCACTGCCCACCGTGGCGATCCTGCGCGTCTCGCCATCGACATCGATCTGCTCGCCGGGCTGGAGGTCCCTGGTGTTCCACAGATTGATGGCGCTGGCGCCCGCCTCGGCGGGTGCGACGAGGCCGGAGCCGGCGAGCTCAAGGAGATAGAAGCTGTGAGCCGCGAGCGCGGTGCCGGGCTTTATGGTCACCAGCTTCGTAGAAGCCCACTGGCTCGGGGTCGCCACTAGAATCCAGTTCGAGATGTCGACGGGAGCGGCAGAGGCGGTGTAGAGTTCGACGAACTGGCCGGTCGCCGCGGCTGCGTTGTCCACGCGGACTTCAGTGATCCGGACCGGTGGAACGGTGCGGACGCGGACGGGCAGAGTGTCCGACCGTGCGGCTCCGGCCGGCCCTTTCCATGCAGCGGTGGCGGTGAGCAGGCCGGCTTCGGTGCCGGACGGGGCGGTGAGCTCAAACGCTGAGCTTACGGTTGCGCCGGGTGCGATAGGACCAGCGAAGGTCTTGAATTTGTCCGCCGTGCCGGGGACGGCAGCGGACCAACGTCGGCTGGGCGGAGCGAGGCTTAAGGTCACACTGGATACGGGCGCGTCGGTGGTGTTTGTGAACGTCGCCGTCACGACCTGTTTCGATCCTGGGGTGAAGCTGGTGACGCGGGATACAGTGAGGGGTCGAGCCGTGTAAGCAGCCGCCACGATGTTCTGCTGTACAGCATCGGTTGTGGCCAGGCTCGGATAGCCCGTGGTCATCACACCTTCATAGAAGGTGCCCGAAGATCCGTTGCCGTTGTCGCCTCCGGTCCCAAGCAGGATGCCGCCCTGCTTGCGCATCGGGAAATAGACGCCGGAGGTCTTGGGAGCCGGACGCGGGCCGTCGTAGAACGTCGTGAGCCCACCATGCTGGGCGTTGCCGCCACGGAGATCCCACCGGTCGCCGCCGCCGCCGTCCATCACGGCGGTGACGAAAGGCCAGGAATTGATGGTGGGATCGTCGAGGTTCCGCTTCGGATCGTGTCCGGAAAAGAGACCAGCCTCCATGTCGGACATGATCCAGGGACCGGGCCCGTTGCCGCTTCCCCAGATGGTCGAGGTGCCAAAGTAGACGGTCTCCATGGTGCCGGTGCCTACGGCCCGACCGTTCGTGGAGGAGTTGCCGTAATCGAAACAGCAGCCGCTGTCGAAGTGTGTGCCGTCGACAACGTAATAGATTCCTTCCGGTTCATCGCCGATAGCGATGCCGTTTGCATCGTTATTGCGCAGCCCCATGCCCGGCATGATGAAGACCCCGTACACCTTATGGCCGGAGATCATGACGGGCGCCATATCCGCGATGGGCAAGGTATCGAAGGCGCCCTTTGCCGGCCCTTTGAATGTGCCGGGGGGAGCCTGCAGGAGATCGTTCCGGTTGCCGGACTGGTCGTAGATGACGGTGATGACGCAGAGGGTGCGGGCGCAGAAGGCGTCCTGCGCAGCCGCATCGGCGTATCCGCCAGGATCGGAGCCGCTGGAGGGAACGACGGCGATCTGCAGCGTTCTGCCATCGGAGTCGCGCTTCACCTGGTAGAGCGGGCCGTTGTAGCCGGCGTACAACGCACGCGTGGTGCTGTGGGCTGCGATGCACGGAGTGTTCGCCGCGCCGTAGATGTCGCAGGGTCCACGTGACCGCAGTGGGACCGCAGCCGCCCGCGCAGCAACGATATAGACCGCGGCAGCGACGATGACCTGCAGGAGAAGCCGAGATCCACGAGTTCCCAAAGCTATGCCTTTCTGTGTTCCGATCTGGTTTCGGCTCGGCATGTCCCGTTCGACAGCAGGGAGGTTTCAGCGAGTGTGCTCCGCCGGAGAGGGACGGGCGGCGTGGACAGCAATCATCCTTGGTTGGCCAGAACGCAACGGCCCTCCCGATTGAGATGACGTCTGCCGTTTACAGCTGCGTTCGTTCAGCAGAGTACCCGAGCGTGAGAGAAGCAGCACGCTCGGATGGAAAGAAACAGGGTCTCACCTTCTCGCGCTGCCTGCGGAAGAAGCCGGCTTGGTAGAGAGCTGCTTGTACAAGGCAGGATCGACTTCCTCGAGGACCGTTATGCCGTGGAGATGGTTCGCAGAGACCCAGGGCAGCCACTTGCGATGCGAGCCGACTCCTCGGCCGGAAGGGCCGGGCCCCATGCGGAAGTTCTCCTGTTGCCAGCCGATGCCCTTCATGTCGTACTGACGTCCGGGGATGGCGACCATGGACTTGGTGTCGTGCAGCAGGACGCGGGCGACGTCGAGGTAGTGCGGGTCGTTGGTGTACTTGTAGAGGCGAGCGTAGGAGGGAACGGCCCAGTCCAGGTACTCGTCTGTGCTGCCGGTATTGGCGGCGGTGATGTCCTGCAGGCCTACGGTGGGGACGCCCTTCTTCCAGTGGAGCAGGGCGTTGTCGGCGTCGACTGGCATGGGCAGGTTCCAGAGCCAGATCCAGCTCTCGGCGAAGTTGCCGGCAGCCTGGGCACGCTCCAGCCACTTGGGTTCTTTGGTGGCCTCATAGAGGGCGAGGTAGCCCTCCATGCTGAGCATCCCTGCTTCTTTATCGGTGATGTTGGGGTTGTCGATGGCGCCGCCGATGAACTGGCCGCGATCTCCCCAGGTATTCCAGACGTAGTCGGCGGCGCGCACGGCGGACTGCTGGTACTTCTGGTCGCCGGTGATCTGAGTCATGATGACGAGAAGAGGAACCGGGTTATAGCTGGAGGTGCCGGAGGGCTCTGCGATCTCGCTGGTACCGGGCTTCCAGCGCCGCGGGTAGGAGCCGTCGGCGCGCTGCTGCTGAATGAGCCAGTCCGAGTAGGACTGGACCCAGGCGAGCCAGTCCGGGTGCGGTCGTCCCTGGGCGAGCTCGCGGCGGTAAGCATGCATGAGCACCGTCATGTCTTCGGTGGCGTTGCGCAGCCAGGGTGATGTCCAGATATGGTCCCAGGGCCTGCCCGAGGCGAGATCGAACCCGGTGCCCTGGAGAGGGATTGCATGCAGGACCTGGATGATGGTGGAGATCATGGCCAAGCCTGTGTCGCGCATCTTCTGGCCACGCGCGGTATGGTCGCGATCGCCTTCGCGTAGGAGCTGGTCGGCGCATTCGATGTCTTTGCCAACGAAGCCCATGGCCACCATGGTGCGATTCCAGTTGGGCGTGTCGGTCATGGTGTCGATGACAAACGGCATGGCCGTGCGGCCGTCCATGGTGAGCACCTGCGCCTGAAGGTGGTCGATGAGAACGCGGCGCATGGACTCCACGTCGATGTAGTTGACGGGCGGTTTCAGGGAGCTC
>DATLMQ010000214.1:0-4658 GCA_035537215.1 Acidobacteriaceae bacterium | reverse complement strand
CTTCCGTCACCGGGTGCAGACCTTTCTCTCGAATCTTCTGCCGCTTGCCGTCAATCCACGTTCCGTACAATACAAACGCTCCGTAGCAGACCACCGCCCCCAGGAAGAGAAGCACGCCGACCACCGTCACACTGAGCCGCGGCTGCACCATATCTGGATCCCTTATCCGGCGCTCGCCGAAACGGGACTCTCCTCCATGCGCCGCAGCGCGTGCTCTTCACCGGCCCCGCGTGCAGCTCAGTGCCTGGGACCTTTGCGAAGGTGGGCCTGGTGCTCGGCTTCGGAGGAGGCCGCAATGCCTTCTTCCGTCCCCATGTGCCGCCCTCCGCCTTCCATCGAATGCTGCCGCTTCTTCAGCCGCAGGTTGTACCAGACCATGTAGCCGATGACGGCCATGAAGATGACCGCCAGCAATGCCAGGAACAACGGGGAGTGAGGATGAGAGTCGATCATGCTCTGTAGGATGGCTCGCTGCCTCGCGGAGTAGGCTGTGCCCTCCCTTGCTCCCCTTCCGCTCCCTTACGCCGTCGCGTCATACCTCCGTGGCCGGGGCTTGATGTGCTGTGTATCGACCTCTTCCCACTCGAACGCCGGCGCGCCGTTGTGGAAGAACGCCTTGGTCGTCTTGAGAAACTTTTCGTCGTTGCGCTCCGGGAAGTCCGGCTTGAAGTGCGCGCCGCGGCTCTCGTCCCGCTGCTTGGCGCCCTGCACCACCACCCGGCTCAGCTCCAGCATGTTCCACAGCTGCCGCGCGAAGGCAAAGCTCGTGTTCGCCCACTGCGCCTTGTCCGCCAGGTTCACGTTGCGGAATCGCTCCTGCAGCTCCACAATCTTTGCGTCCGCCTCGTCCAGCCCGGCGTTGTAGCGGATGATTGTGGCGTGCCGCGTCATCGTGTCCCCCAGCTCGCGCCACAGCCGGAACGGATTCTCGGTGCCGGAGTTATGCAGCAGCGCGGAGTTCATCTCCGTCTGCCGCAGCTTCTCCGCCGCATGCCCGCCGTCACCCGTCTGCGCGGGCAGCGCCTTGGCGTAGTTCATGGCATTGGGCCCGGCCACAAAGCCGCCGTAGATGCAGCTCAGCAGGGAGTTCGCCCCCAGCCGGTTCGCCCCGTGGATCGAGTAGTCCGCCTCGCCCGCCGCGAAGATTCCCGGCACATTCGTCATCTGGTCGAAGTCCACCCACAGGCCGCCCATCGTGTAGTGCATGCCCGGGAAGATCTTCATCGGCACGTCGCGCGGGTCGTCGCCCACAAACTTCTCGTAGATCTCCAGAATGCCTTCGAGCTTCCGGTTCAGCGTCTCGCGGTCGATGTGCGTCAGGTCCAGGTACACCATCGGCTGACCGTCGATGCCCATCCCGTGCTCGTACACCACCTTGTGAATCGCCCGCGTCGCCACATCGCGCGGCACCAGGTTGCCGTACTTCGGATACCACTCCTCGAGGAAGTACCAGCGCTCGCCCTCCGGAATCGACTTCGCCTCGCGCTTGTCGTTCTTGTCCTTCGGCACCCACACGCGGCCGCCCTCACCGCGCGCCGACTCCGACATCAGCCGCAGCTTGTCCTCGCCCGGAATCGCCGTCGGATGCACCTGGATAAACTCGCCGTTGGCATACGCCGCGCCCTGCTGATACACCGCCGCCTGCGCCGAGCCCGTACACACGACGGAATTCGTCGACTTTCCAAAGATCGCGCCAATGCCGCCCGTGCACAGGATGATCGCATCGGCAGGGAAGGTCCGCACCTCCATCGTGCGCAGGTCCATGGCGCAGATGCCGCGGCACACTCCGTTCGCGTCCAGCACCGAGCTCAGGAACTCCCAGCCCTCGTACTTCTGGACCTTGCCTTCGCTCTCGTAGCGCCGCACCTGCTCATCCAGCGCATACAGCAACTGCTGGCCGGTGGTCGCGCCCGCAAACGCGGTGCGGTGATACAGCGTCCCGCCGAAGCGCCGAAAATCCAGCAGCCCCTCCGGCGTGCGGTTGAACGGCACACCCATGCGGTCCAGCAGATCGATGATCGCCGGCCCCTGCGCCGTCATGTTCTTCACCGGCGTCTGGTTAGCGAGGAAGTCGCCGCCATAGATCGTGTCGTCGAAGTGCTTCAGGACATCATCGCCCTCGCCCTTCAGGTTCTTGGCCGCATTGATGCCGCCCTGCGCGCACACCGAGTGCGACCGCTTCACCGGCACAATCGAAAACAGGTCGACCTTGCCGCCAGCCTCGGCGATCTTGATGACGGCCGCCAGCCCCGCCAGCCCGCCCCCCACAACGATGATCCTTGGTGTTGCTGCTGCCATTGAATCTTCCTTTGTACTTAGCTAGATGGCGAGTAGAGCGAACATCACAATAAAGCCCGCAACCGTGACAGCCTGACCTACCCTAAGCATCTTGGTGAGTGGACCGTTCGGGTAAGTCGATCGATACCACTTGTCAGCTACCGCTCGTTTGTTCCCGGAATTCGCCACCTCGCCCGTTAGGAACAGTTCTTGTTTGCCAATCCTCGTGCTAACACTCGCGTCATAGGCACCCATAGTCTTCGAGATAGCCACGTTTCCCATAATGATGCCGCTAAGCGATATCAATCCGCCGATGATGGCGGACGGGGCGTATGTCACCGCACCTCACCCGGCTGCCCCGGATTCGTACTCCCCGGCGGCGCTGTCTGCGGAGCCGGCAGCACCACGCCCGCGGGCTGCTCCGGCATCACATCCTCCGGCGCATTCGGGTACTTCCACACCACGGCATAGATCGAGATCAGCCCCAGCAGGCACAGCGCCGAACCCAGGCCAGCGCACGCATAGCCAAACTTCTTCCGTGCCTTGTCCCCCGGCGTAATGCCCCACTTCGCCGCAAACAGCCACACGCCATACGCGAAGTGCCAGCACGTCGCCACCATCGCGATCACGTACACCACCAGGATCAGCGGATGGCTCAGCTCCACCTGCACCTTGTGGAACGCCGCTCCTGGATGCTCCGGCAGCATCACGCCCGAAAACCTCTGCGTCCACACGTGGTACGCGATGTACGCCAGCGCGATCAGCCCCGTGATCCGCTGCGTAAAGTAGCCCCAGTTCCCGGCCCACGGATACACATTCACATTGCTGCGCCCGCGGATCCAGATAAACACGCCATACAGCGCATGAAACGCCAGCGGGATAAAGATGAACGCCCACTCCAGCACGCGCACCAGCGGCAGCGCGTTCAGGAACTTCACCTGCTGCGCATACGCCAGCGGACCGTTCCAGGTCTCGAAGTTCGAGATGATGTGCTCCACCAGGAAGGCGCCAATCGGCACAATCCCACTGAGCGAGTGCAGGCGGCGCCACAGAAAGCTGTGCCCTTCGCCCGCGCGCAGCGGCTGCACGCCCCGGCGCTTTCCTGCGTGCTGTGCGTTATCCGGCGGTGCTGCGGGAGCGGCTGCGGCCATGCGAAGACTCCTGTCTATCCGCGCGGCGGGATTCCCTCCACATGCGCAAGAAGAAGCAAACCGATTCTTCCACCGTGGATTTTCGAGGGTCAAGCTGCGTTCGCGCGCCGCGACCGATTACCGCTCGTTTTGGGCGATTCCGGGAAGCTGCCCCACCAGGCTTCGAAACGCCTGCCCGCGATGACTTACCGCCCATTTCCCCTCCGCCCCCAGCTCCGCCATGGTCCACCCCAGCCCCGGCAGCAGAAACAGAGGATCGTACCCAAACCCGTTCGCCCCGCGCGGCGCCTCCAGCATCTCGCCCTCCACCGCACCCTCGGACCGCAGCACCACCTCTCCCTCCCGAGCCAGCGCCAGCGCGCATACAAACCGCGCCCTCCGAGGCGTCCCCCGCCCCCCGGCCCGCTCCTCGGGCCAGCTCATCGCTTCCGTCCGTCCCGGCCGCTCGCGCAACCGCGCCAGCAGACAGGCATTGTTGCGCTCGTCCTTGGTCGCCCCCTCGTCGCTCCACCCCATCTCATCCGCGAACCGCGCCGACCGCACCCCCGGCCGCCCGCCCAGCGCCTCCACCTCCAGCCCCGAGTCATCCGCAAACACCATCAGCCCGCGCTTCCCACGCGCCATCGCCGCCCGCGAATACGCCACCGCCTTCAGCTCTGCATTTCCCATAAACGTCGCCGCATCCTCTACCGGCTCCGGCATCTCCCCCAGACCCGGCAGCGCCAGCACCTCCACACCCTCACCCTGGGCGCACTCCGCGAACTCCCGCAGCTTGCCCGCATTCGTCGTCGCCGCATAAATCCTCGTCATGCTGTCCACCTTATCTCGCACCGCCCCGCATCGTTGGCCCCCTGCCGCTCATCTCCTCTCACAGGAGAGTTGTCCTATGCCCAAAGCCGTTCGTTTCCACCAGCTCGGTGGCCCTGAAATCCTGAAGATCGAAGATATCCCCACCCGCCAGCCCGGCCCCGGCGAGGTCGTCCTCAAGGTCGCCGCCGTCGGCCTCAACCGCGCCGAGAGCATGTACTTCCACGGCCACTACATGGAAACGCCCCAGCTTCCCTCCGGCCTCGGCTACGAAGCCGTCGGGACCGTCACCGCCGTGGGCCCTGACGTCGACCCCACCCTCGTCGGCAAGCGCGTCGGCACCATCCCCGGCTACTCCATGAACCGCAACCCCGCGCTCGCGCAAGAGGCCGTCGTCCCCGCCAGCTTCCTCGCTGAGCTCCC
>DATLMQ010000213.1:0-3397 GCA_035537215.1 Acidobacteriaceae bacterium | reverse complement strand
TGATCATCCCGGAGTCTGGGTCCTCAACGTTCGCCAGGACATACGCGCCGACGATGCGCTGCCCTTCGGCATAACGAGCCAGCGTATCCGGCACATTGACGTCGACCAGCCGGGAGTAGACCCAGCCAGTCTGGCCCTTGGCGTCACGGACCAGCCACCAGTCCTCCATCACCGGCTCCACCACGGCGGGAGCGGCTGAGAGAGGGGCGTCGGGAGTCGCGCCTGGCTTCCTGGTACTCGCGGGTGCAGGCTTGGGTGGAGGCGGCGGCGGGGGCGCAGTTCCGGGAGGACTTGGCTTAGGCACAGTCGCTCGCACCAGCAGGCTGAGGGCATCACCCTCCGCCAGCCTGAAGAACCGATCGGTCTCGCGCCCCGGCGAGACGTGAAGGTACACGTCGTCTCGAACAGTACCGTTAGCCACCACGGGGTCCTTCAGATGTCCCTGCTTGAGCGCCTCAAACTGATCGGCGATGCCCTGATCCGCCGTCAACCGCGCCTCCAGCCATCCGACCGCGCCATCCGGAGTCCTCACCTTCAGGAATCGACGGTCGCGTTCGAGCACAACCAGGCGCTCCCCGTTGGTCACCTCTCCGCTGCGATTTGACACGGCGGCCACACGATCGCGCAGATAACTCTGCTTGGCGATCACGTAGACGTACTTTTGTTCGTCCTGATGCCGCAGACGCGAACATCCTGTACTCGAAAGCAAAGAGGCCGCAAGCAGAAGAGCGGCGGACAGCCTTTGGAAGGCAGGAGGTGCAAAGGATCGCAGCCGAGCGCCTCTGTTCTTCCCGGCAGAAGGTTCTGAAACCAGAGTCATGTCTCTGCGGATGCCTAGCGAGGGAGGAGCTGTTGTTTGCGGATGCATGGCTAGTGTGTCAATGCCAGGACGGCCGGGTAAGCCGTCGATGTTCCCGAGACAGCACTGGCGACCTTGGTCAGCGCTCCTGAGCTTGAGATCGAAAACAGCTGCACTCCTGCGCTGGAATCAAATCCCGCAGCCATCATGTAAGCACCCGTGTTGTCGATGCCCAGGGCCGAAACCTGAGTGGGACCGCTGACTGGCGAGCCTGTCACGGGGGCGAGTGCGCCGGTATTGCCAATGCCATATCCGGAGATCGTGCTCGCTCCTTCGTTGGCCGTGTACACGTAGTTGTAGGTGCTCCCGAGCACAACGGAGCGCGTCACAGATCCACTGTCATAGGTGACGGAGCTCTGCTGGCTTGCAGTCCCGGTTGACGAAATGGAGTAAACCGCGAGGGCACTGGTCCGGGCGATGTAGGTGTAGTTGTTTTTGTCCAGCGCGAGGGAGTAGTCGCCAGTCGGCGACTGCGCCGTGCTCCCCGAGGGAATCAACGTATAGCTCGCACTGCTGATACCGGTGCTACTGGAATACGGGAAGATCGCATCTCCCTCGGTCCCGAGCGCCGCCACGACAAATTGCCCAGAAGGCGAGACCTTCACCGTGCAGCTTTGACTGGCTGGCACGCCTTCACCCGAGGTGATCGCACAACTCAGCCCCGGAACCCCGAACGGTGGCAACGGGCTCAGCGCGCCCGTGGAGGTGTTGATCTGGTACTCACTCAGTGTCTTCCCGTCGGTTCCGACCGCAAACAGGTAATTGCCATCCGGCGAAATATCGATGGAGGAGAAGGCTCCGCTGATGACCGTCTTCGTGCTGGTCAGCACTCCCGCCGAACTGATCGAGTACGTGTAGATCCCGGGAGTTGGGGCACCGGGAATCGACGCTACATAGAGAAAGGAGTTTTTGGGCGCAACCGCCAGCCCGACCGGGATGAAACCGAGATTCAACGGAAACCCCGAGATGACTGTCAGCTTGCCCGCTGAAACATCGTAACCCGCCAGATACGTGGAGCCGCTGCTGCTGTTGCTCACATAGGCGTAGTCGCCGCTCGTGGAACCGCCTCCCCCGGAGGACGGGCAGCTCGCCTTACCTTCACACACGAAGAGGTTCTGACAGCCAGCGAGGAGCAGCGGGGCCATGAGCAGGCAGAGGCTGGCGGGGCTGCGCAACCCTCTCGCGCGCCGGGAAAGAGGGGCCGCACTTCTGTTCGTGATCATCTTCTTAGCATTCTCGCAGGTCGATCGCTTCGGCAGCTCCGGGTTACCGACTCAGTGAGGACCGCGCTCCTGCTGTAGGACGATTCACAGCATCGAAGCGTCTCGCGCGAGGCGCATAAGTGCTTCCTTTGTCGATGGGCTACGGCGCCCGGTATCATCTCTGCTGTATGCCAAGCTTCTCCGACAGCATCTTTCTCTTTGTGCTGGCCCTGCTGCTCTTCGGCCCGAAGAAGCTGCCCGTGCTGGCGCGAGAGCTTGGCAAGTGGGTCGGCGAGTTCCGGCGCGCTTCCAACGAATTCAAAATGCAGATGGAAGAGGAGCTTCGGCAGGCGGAACAGGCCGACCGGCAAAAGCAGATCGCCGCGATGGAAGCAGCCGCGCCGGTCGCTCCCGCACTGGAAGTCCCTGAGCACCCGCACCTCCCTTCGACCACGCCGGAGGCTATTGAGACTGCGGCGGAGCCTGCGTTCCCCTCTCCTGATCCCTTGCCGATCGCGACGTCCGGCAACCTCACGATGAAGCCTCCTGCCACCGGCCTGCCGACCGCCAGGGGAAGTCAGGATCCGCTGGGCGGCGGCCTTCTCGACTCCATCCCGGAGGTAAACCACGCCGCGTCCGCAACATCCTCCGATTCTCATGCCGTAGCCCTGGCGACGGAAGGCGAGGCGCATGGCGGCTGATCTCGTGGACCGGGCCCGCTCGGCGGCCCAAGAACGTGTCGAACTCCCGGGCATGAGCCTGATGGAGCACCTTGAGGAGCTGCGGCGGCGGCTGCTGTGGTCCGTGGGCTACCTGGCCGTCGGCTTCGTCATTGCCTACATCTTCCGGGTTCGCCTCATCGCTGTGATTCAGAAACCGTTGGTCAACATTGGCCTGATGATGACGATGACGCACCCTACCGATGCGCTGAACCTCGTGATCAAGACCTCCGTCGTATGCGGCGCCATTCTTGCAAGCCCGTTCATCCTGTACCAGGTGTGGCTGTTTATCTCACCCGGAATGTATGCCAACGAGAAGAAGTATGTGGTTCCGTTCATGGCGGCGACCATCACGCTGTTCCTCGCGGGCGCGTGGTTCGGGTATCGCTACGTCCTTCCAGGGGCGATGGTCGTGCTCATCCAGGACTTCGGGAAGAACTTCAGCCACATGATCACCATCGAGGACTACACAGGCTTTTTTCTGGCCGTGATCCTTGGCCTCGGTGTCACCTTTGAGCTGCCGATCGTCATCTTCTTCCTGGCCCTCTTCGGGATTGTGGACGGCAAGTTCCTGCTGAAGCACTTCCGGTACGCCGTACTGGCTATCTTTCTACTCG
>DATLMQ010000212.1:0-11341 GCA_035537215.1 Acidobacteriaceae bacterium | reverse complement strand
GCCTAGCTGCACAGTCCCGTCATAAAACATCGTGGCCCCCGCGTGCGCAGCGTATCCCGCAATGGCCATTGCTTGCAGCGCAACGCGCTCCTCCCTCACACACCTATAATTGGCGACGCCTTTAAAGTTCGCTTTTGGAGTGTGGTTGGATGATCCGTCCCCTTGCACGCGGCCTTGCTCTCCTTGTTGCAGCCCTTGCCCTTCCGTCCGCGTCCCTTGTCGCTCAACAGGCCCCCGCGCCTGACAAGATGCCCTTCATGAACCCGTCGCTCCCCCTCGAGCAGCGGGTGAACGACCTCGTCGGCCGCATGACCCTCGAAGAAAAAGTCGAGCAGATGCGCGATCACTCCCCCGCCATCCCGCGCCTCGGCGTTCCCAAGTACGACTGGTGGAACGAGGGCCTGCACGGCGTCGCCTTCGCCGGTGCCGCCACCAACTTCCCGCAGGTCATCGGCATGGCTGCCACCTTCGACACCCAGCTCGTCCATCGCATGGGCCAGACCGTCTCCACGGAAGCCCGCGCCAAGTACAACCAGTCCGTGCGCGACCGCCAGCCCGAGCAGTTCTTCGGCCTCACCTTCTGGGCGCCCAACATCAACATCTTCCGCGACCCGCGCTGGGGCCGCGGCCAGGAGACCTACGGCGAGGACCCCTTTCTCACCGCGCGCATGGGCGTGGCCTTCGTCACCGGCATGCAGGGCGACGACCCCAACTACTTCCGCGTCGTCTCCACCCCCAAGCACTACGCTGTGCACTCCGGCCCCGAAAGCACGCGCCACGAGGCCAACGTCGAAGTCTCACCCCATGACCTCGAAGACACCTATCTCCCCGCCTTCCGCGCCACCATCACCGAAGCCCACGCCCAGTCCGTCATGTGCGCCTACAACGCCATCGACGGCGCGCCCGCTTGCGCCAACTCCATGCTGCTGAAGGATCACCTTCGCGACGCCTGGCACTTCGACGGCTACGTCGTCTCCGACTGCGCCGCCGTCGCCGACGTCAGCAGCGGCCACCACTACGCCCCGGACATGGCCCACGCCGCCGCCGCTTCCGTAAAGGCCGGCACCGACCTCGAGTGCGGCTTCCGCAACGGCCAGGCCTTCCCCGCGCTGGTCGATGCCGTTCACCAGAACCTCATCACCGAAGCCGAGATCGACAACAGCCTGCGCCGCCTCTTCCGCGCCCGCTTCAAGCTCGGCATGTTTGACCCGCTCTCCTCCTTCCCCTACGGCAAGCTCCCCCTCACCGAAGCCAACTCGCCCGAGCACCGCCAGCTTTCCCTGCAGGCCGCGCGTGAGTCCATGACGCTGCTCAAAAACACGAACAACGCACTTCCCCTGCGCGCCGGCCTTCGCAACATCGCCGTCGTCGGCCCCACAGCCGAGCTCATCCAGTCGCTCCAGGGCAACTACAACGGCCCGCCGCCCTCGCCCGTCTATCCGCTCGAAGGCATCGAGAAGCGCTTCAAGTCCGCGCACGTCAGCTACGCCCAGGGCGCCACCCTCGTCGAAGGCTTCGCCATGCCTATCGCCCACACCGCGCTGCGTCCGGCCTCGGGCTCCGGCGACGGCCTCACCGGCGAGTACTTCAACGCCCCCGATTTCAACGGCAAGCCCGTCCTCACCCGCACCGACCGCCGCGTCAACTTCAACTGGGACAAGCTCGTCCCCGTCGCCGGCGTTCAGCGCAACAACTACTCCGTGCGCTGGTCCGGAACCTTCGTCCCTCCCGCGCCCGGCGACTACAAGCTCGGCGTCCGCGTCAACTACTGCTACGCCTGTGAGAACAACGAAGGCTTCAAGCTCTTCCTCGACGGCAAGCTCCTCGTCCAGAACGCCGAGCACCCCACCAACGAGCGCGGTGCCGTCTTTGAAGCGCCCCTCACCTTCGCCGACACCAAGCCCCATGCCATCCGTCTCGAATACTTCCATCACACCGGCTCGGCCGGCATCGACCTCACCTGGCAGGCGCCCGCCGACGTCCTCCGTCAGCAGGCCGTCGACGCCGCAAAGAACGCCGACGTCATCGTCGCGCTCATGGGCCTCGCCCCCACCCTCGAAGGCGAAGAGATGCCCATCAAGCTTCCCGGCTTCGGCGGCGGCGACCGCACCGCCATCGACCTCCCCGCAACGCAGGAGGACCTCCTCAAGGCTCTCGCCGCCACCGGCAAGCCGGTCGTCGTCGTCCTCCAGAACGGCAGCGCTCTCTCGGTCAACTACGCCGCGCAGAACGCCGCCGCTGTCCTCGAAGCGTGGTACCCCGGCGAAGAAGGCGGCACCGCCATCGCCGAAACCCTCGCTGGCGACAACAACCCCGCCGGCCGTCTTCCGCTCACCTTCTACAGCTCGCTCGACCAGATCCCGCCCTTCGACAGCTATTCCATGAAGGGCCGCACCTACCGTTACTTCACCGGCCAGCCGCTCTTCGCCTTCGGCTACGGCCTCAGCTACACCACGTTCGCCTACTCCAACCTCAAGCTGCCCACGACCACGGTTCAGGCCGGTCAACCCGTCACCGTCGAAGCCGACCTGAAGAACACCGGCAAGCTCGCGGGCGATGAAGTCGCCGAGCTCTACCTCACCCAGCCCAGCGGCTTTGAAACCCCACGCCATATCCTCGCCGGCTTCACCCGCGTCCACCTCGCGCCCGGAGCCTCCACCCACATCGGCATCACCGTGGACCCCCGCACCCTCGGCCAGGTCGATGAGCGCGGCAACCGTGTCATCCTCCCGGGCGACTACACCGTCGCGCTCGGCAGCACACAGCCCGGCACAGGCGCGTCCACCAGCAACCAGACCGGCCACTTCACCATCACCGGTCAGCAGCAGCTGCCCAAGTAGCCTTCACGTTCTTACTCACCCGAAGGGCGGCTCGTCTCCGGGCCGCCCTTCGCCGTCTTCGTCCCCGGCGCATGCAGATACCGGCTCGCAAAGGTGATAAACGTCGGCCAGTTCGGCGCCGGCGTATGCCCGCCCGCATGCTGCCGAAACGCGAGATCCCCGCCGATATCCGGGGTCTCCACCGCGGGAAACGTCTCCGACTCCAGACCCTTCGCCCCCAGCAGCCGATACACCGCGTCGGCCCCCACCGCCGCCATAAATATCCCGTGCGCATCCGCCCACGCATCGCCCGGCGGTATGCCGCCGCTGAGAAACACCGGCCGCGGAGCGCACAGCGCGATCAGCTCATGCGCATCCACCGGCAGATCGTTCCATCCCTTCGGCCCGCCGTACCGCAGGAAGTTCCCCGCCATCCAGTGGTACTCCTGCACGCCCGTGATGTTCTCCACGATCTCGCCCCAGTTCCGCCGGCTCAGCTTCGCTCCCGCCTCACCCGACGAGCTGATGTATCCGATCGCAAACCGCGGATCATCGGCCATCGCCACCAGCGCCGCCTTGCCATAGCGTGAGTGCCCCGTAATCCCCACCTGCTTCGCATCCACCGCCTTGTCGGTAGCGAAGTAGTCCAGCGCCCGCGACGCTCCCCACGCCCATGCCCGCAGCGCGCCCCAGTCATCCAGCTTGCGCGGCTGCCCGTGGTTGCACAGCCCGATGATCCCTTCCGTCAGCCCCGCCCCGTTATCCGCCTGCACACTCGCCGGCACAAGAATCGCATACCCCCAACCCTTCGCCAGCAGCTGCTGCTGCCACGTCGGTCCCGGTGGTGCAGGCGGTGGCGGCGGCGCTCCCGGCCTGCGCGGCATCGGCCCCAGAAACCCCAGCTGCAGAATCACCGGGACCGGTCCCATCGCCTTCGCCGGCGTCGTCAGCTCCATCTGCATGTCCACCGTCACCCGCGGATACGCCGTGTTGTCCACATGTCCCACCACCGTCTTCGTAATCGTGGGCACGCCTGCGTCCTCGCCGTTCTTTGTGCCCGTCACCTCCCAGCGCACCGCAGGGGTATGCGCCGGCATCCGTCCGTACACCTCGCGATCGAATAGCTCCACAATCTGCGGCCGCCGCACCTTCCACCACATCTGCGCCGACGTCACCCGCTTGCCGTTCTCCAGCACCAGCGGATCCGGAAGCTTCGGATACGGATTCGCCTTCGACTCGTCATAATTCGCGAAGTTCGGCGCCTCGGGATGCGTTCCATCCCGCCCTGGCCGCAGCTCCTTGATTCCCAGCAGATCCATCAACCGCTGATGATCCTGCTCTGCCGTCAGATGAACCATCGGATACGTGGAGCCAGTCTGTGCGGCGATTGCGGGGTTCACCTGGAGCCCGCCAGCCGAAAGAGCGAGCACCAACAGACCCTCACCCACTCTCGGTCCGCGCCGGAAGAAACGTTGAGCGAACATGAAAGATCTCCTTTGCTGGCGACTGCTCTCTCACAATCTGGAAACCTGAAGACCGCGATCTCTGCAGAAGCGAGTTCCGCAACCGGCGACATAGCCCGACCTGCTGCGCCGCCGAGCCTGCCCCGAACACACAGTGGATTCCGGATCATGAATTAGGACCTTCGAAGGGATCACCGATCTCCCTGCACGGGGGCGCACGTGTTTTATTTCGTGTCACAAACCTGTGGCCCGAACCTCAACTCTGCAGGCTAAACCGCCGCTCCTGCCGCGCTCGCCGCATCTCCCACGGCAGCCATGCGCTCCGGCCGCCGCGCATGCATATGCGTCCGGTGGTAGGCCGTGTGCCGTTGCAGTACCAGGGCCGCTGCTCCACGCAGCCGCGCGAACTCCGGATTCAGCGTGGTCATCACGCGCGGTGGCGGTCCCGCCAGCATCTGCCTGCGCAGCTCGGCCTCCACAATCGGCCCATAGCGTTGCCACGACGAGGTCAACTCGCCCGTAAACAGCACAACCTCCGGCGACAGCGCCGCCGTGATCGCATGCAGTCCGCGCCCCAGAAACTCCGCCTGCCGGCACAGCGCCTTCACCGCCGCCGGGTCGTCGTCCGCGGCCAGGTTCAGCAGCCGCGATCCCGTCACGCCTGCATCTTTATGCCCCTTCTCCTCGTTGTAGAACCGCACCGCCGCTCGTGTCGAGGCAAACATCTCCCAGCACCCCGTGCGCCCGCAGCCGCACTTCGGTCCCGCAGGATCGAGCATCACGTGGCCGAACTCGCCCGCCAGCCCACCGCGCCCCGTCACCATCTGCCCATTGCTCAGCACCGCCGTGCCAATGCCCTCCGAGATCGTCACCAGCACCGCATCGCGCACGCCGTCCAGCCGCCCGGACCAGACCTCCGCGATCAGGCATGCATTGGCCTCGTTCTCCATCTCCACCTTGAGCCCGAGCACTGACTCGATCTCCGCCGCGATCTCGTGCCCCGTCCACCGCAGATTCGGCGCCAGCACCAGCTGCTGACTTCCCGGGTCCACGCGTCCCGGCATGCTCAGCCCCACTCCCTCAAACGACTTCCCTGGATGCATATCCCGCATCCGCTGCAGCGCCGCAATCAGCTCCGGCAGCGCGCGCTCCACATGCGAAGGCAGCACAATCGACCGCTGCGAGAGCAGCCGGCTGTTCAGGTCCACCACCGCGATCGTGGCCTGCTCGGGCCGCACATCCACCGCCAGCATCACAATGTCTTCGTTCAGCGAGAGCAGCGTCGGTCGCCGGCCGCGCGGCAGCCGCTGCGTTCCTCCCTCCACCACCCATCCCTCTTCAATCAACTCTTCCACGATCGAGGACACCGTGCTCGGGTACAGGCCTGACGCCCGCGCCAGTTCCATCCGAGCCACCGGCTGCTTGGCCCGCACCAGCTCCAGGATCACATCGCGATTGATGTCCCGAGCCACCTCGCTCGATGCCAGCCGCACATAGGCCAGGTCTGCCCGCCGTAACGCATGCGCATGTTCATGCGCCGCCGGTGCCTTGCTCGATCGTGCGCTCGTCCGTCCTATGCCCGACGCTTTCATCAGGATTCCAGCCCCCTTGTGCTCAGCTCTGTCGTCGACCCGATCCTCTCGCCAGGAGCGTTCCACCATCAGCACACAGCCGGCGACGCCCGCGCTCACCACATCTGAAACTCACCAATCATAGACAAATAAGTGAATTCAGAGTCGATTCCTGTGTTTCAGGGCCTCTTCGTCAAGGCCCGGCCACGATCTCGATTTACGCCGACAGCTTACGCCCGCCTGATAGTTGCTGTCTCGAAAAATCTTTCACACACCGCGCCGATGCTCAACCTCCAGCCCGCGCACAGTATTCTGTCTAGCGCTGCCACCCCCAGGAGGTCTCCGATACCCCCTTCCGTTCCCGTCTCCTCGCCTCCGGGCGCGCGCATGCGCCTGCTTCCGCTCGTCGCCGCCACCTACTTCATGGTCTCCGGCGGCCCCTACGGCCTCGAGGACATCATCGGCATGGCGGGCTTCGGCCGCGCTCTGCTCCTGCTCGCCTGCGTTCCGCTCCTCTGGAGCCTGCCCACCGCTCTCATGGTCGGCGAGCTCGCCTCCGCCATCCCCGACGAGGGCGGCTTCTACGTCTGGGTCACGCGTGCGCTCGGCCGCTTTTGGGGCTTCCAGGAGGCCTGGCTCTCCCTCGCCGCCAGCGTCTTCGACATGGCCATCTACCCCACCACCTTCACGCTCTATCTCAGCCGTGTCTTCCCGCACCTCACCGCCGGCCACCGAGGTCTCGCGCTCAAGCTCGCCATCGTCCTCATCGCCACGCTGTGGAACCTTCGCGGAGCCGTCGCCGTCGGCCACAGCTCCGTGCGCATGATGATCGTCTCGCTCTCCCCATTCGTGGTCCTGCTCGCCGCCGCTGTCTGGCGCATCGCGCACGGCGGCCTGCACCTCGCCCCAGCCCCGGGCGCTCTGCACTACGACCTCGCCGGCGCGCTCACCATCTGCATGTGGAACTACATGGGCTGGGACAACGCCAGCACCATCGCCCAGGAGGTCGAAGACCCGCAGCGAAACTATCCCCGCGCCATGCTCTGCGCCGCGCTCCTCGTCATGTGCGTCTACATGCTTCCGCTGCTCGCCATGTGGGCCGTCGGCATCCCCGCCGCGCGCTTCTCCACCGGAGCCTGGGCCGACGCCGCCACCCTTCTCGCCGGTCCCGCGCTCGCACTCGCCGTCGTCCTCGCGGGCTCGCTCGACGGCCTGGGCACCTTCAGCGCTCTCACCCTCACGCTCACCCGCCTTCCCTTCGCGATGGCCGAAGACGGCCTGCTTCCCGCCGTCCTCAAGCGCCGCACATCCAAAGGCGTTCCGTGGGTCAGCGTCCTCGCCTGCGCCACCGGCTGGGCGCTCGCGCTCGGTCTCACCTTCGAGCGCCTCATCTCCATCGATCTCGTGCTCTACGGCGCAGCCCTTCTGCTCGAGTTCATCGCACTCGCCGTCCTGCGCCGCCGCGAACCCGCGCTCCCGCGGCCCTTTCGCGTTCCGGGCGGAACCCTCGCCGCCTCACTTCTCGGCCTCGGTCCCGCCCTGCTGATTGCGTTCGCTCTCTGGAATGCACGCGACGAACGCCTCGCCGGCATGCCCGCGCTGCTCTTCGCCACGCTGGTCGGCCTCGCGGGCGCGTTCATCTACGCCGGCTCACGCCTCTACGGCCGCCGGTCACCCCTGACCGAGCGCCCCTAGCGCCCGCTTACTTCGTCGCTCCGGCCTCAGCCTTCTTCGCCTTGCCCTGTTCGAAGTTCCTCTGCGCCTCGACGATCTTCTCGCGCGCAAACGCCGCATCGCGCCATCCGCGCACCTCCACCGTCTTGCCCTCAAGATCCTTGTAGATCGAAAAGAAGTGCGTAATCTCCTTCAAAATGTGCGGGTACACATCCGAGTAGTTCCACACGTCCCTGTAGCGGGGATTCGCATCGCCCACGCACAGAACCTTTTCGTCGCCCTGCCCCTGGTCCACCATCTCCAGCACGCCGATCGGTCGCGCCGTCAGCACGCATCCCGGAAAGCTCGGTGTATCCACCAGCACCAGCACATCCAGCGGATCGCCATCGTCCCCCAGCGTGCTTGGAATAAATCCATAATCTCCCGGGTAGTGCACCGGTGAGTACAGGTTGCGATCCAGCCGGAACACGTGCAGTTCCTTGTCATACTCATACTTGCTGATCCCTTCCAGCGGGATCTCGATCACAACATTGACCAGCTCGGGCGACTTCGCACCCACGGGAAGCTCAAGATAATTAGGCATAGGATCAGCGATTCTCTTCCTGAAAAAATTCTGCGGTCTTCACGTGCGCAAGCCCGCGGTTCTTCCCTGCAAAAACAAATTCGCACACCGGTGTCGCACACTCACGTCGTAGCCTCTACGCAAACCGGCCGCGGTCGTTCTTCCAGTCTACCGTCGCCGCCCCTCTCTGTCCGCGCCGCGGCCGGCAGCCCCTCTCCTCCTGCTCGCATCCAAGCCTCCGAATGAATCAGCCCATCTCCCTGAATTTCTCTTCGCATGATCAAATAGAACGAGCAACTCGCATGAGTTTGGAGGCCGTACCGATGCTGCGTCGACCCACAGCACTGCCCAGCCTGCTCCTCGTCCTGCTCGCCGCGCTTTCGTTTTCCGCGCCTCGCTCCCTGCACGGACAGGCGCTTCCCATCGCCACCAGGACCGCGGACATCTCCGTCTTCGGAGGCTTCGCCACCGGTCTGCCCGACTACGGTCCTTATCGCAACAACGGCGGTTCCTTTGGTGTGAACTTCACGCGCTATCTACACCTTCCCGTGGCCCCCTCCATCGAAGCGCGCGCCAACTTCCTCAACGGCAAGACCGTCAACGAGCGCACTTACCTCTTCGGCGTGCGCGCCCAGGGTGACCTCTTCACGCGCCTCCATCCCTACGCCAACTTCCTCATCGGCCCCGGCGACATCCACTTCAACTTCTTCAACAACGGCTACGTCGGGGACAACTCCACCGTGTACTCCATCGGCGGCGGAGCCGACTACGACATCGCCCGCCACTGGCAGGCCAAGGTCGACTTCCAGTACCAGCACTGGAAGACCGGCAACAACGTCACCTACACCCCCACTCTCACGGTCATCGGCGTCGCCTACCGGATCCCCTTCCGCCCCCACTTCCGCCAGGGCGAGATCCGTCACTAGCGCGTCACCCTGCACCTCTTGACCGAAGCCCCTCAAAGCGCGGGATCCGCAGCTCGGGACATCGCCACAACTGCACCGCCACCCACTCACCGCTGGATTACCGGCTAGCTGGATCCTGCCCGCCTCCCGCCACACACCGCCTCCCGCAACACACCGCGCCCCGCCACACACCGCGCTCCCCCCTCGCCCTGCTGCTTCGCTCACCCGAGCTGTCGCTGCCCCCGCATCGCTGCTAGCCTGATCGCTGGGAGCCATCGCCATCTTGTCTGAACACGACCTCACCTCCGGCACCGGCAGCAGCCGCTTCATCCGCGCCTGCCTCCGCCAGCCCGTCGACCGCACGCCCGTCTGGTTTCTTCGCCAGGCCGGCCGCTACATGCCCGAGTACATGGCGGTCCGCAAGCACCACTCGCTCCTCGAAATC
Organism: Acidobacteriaceae bacterium; assembly: GCA_035537215.1. GTDB lineage: Bacteria > Acidobacteriota > Terriglobia > Terriglobales > Acidobacteriaceae > Granulicella. The sequence goes on along the minus strand of DATLMQ010000212.1, from coordinate 1,902 downwards.
TGCCGCACACCCGACATCGCCGCCGAGGTCACCATCACCGCCGCCGAACGTCTCGGCGTCGACGCCGCCATCATCTTCGCCGACCTCCTCCTTCCCTTCACCCCCATGGGCCTCGACTTCGAATTCATCAACGGCGAAGGCCCCGTCGTGCATCGGCCCGTCCGCTCCCTCGAGCACATCCAGGCCCTCCGCACCGACCGCACCGACGACCTCCGCTACGTCTCCCAGGCCATAGAAAAGGTCGCCCGCCACTTCGCCGCCCCCCGCCCCGACGGCGACACCCTCGGCATCATCGGCTTCTGCGGCGCCCCCTTCACCCTGGCCAGCTACATGATCGAAGGCGGCAGCTCCCGCAATTACATCGAAACCAAAAAAATCATGTACGCCTCCGCCCCCTCCGCAGAGCGCCGCGGACCTTCCGCGGAGACCTCCGGATTGGCAGGGAGCTCCACCCCCATAAACCAGAACGACACCGCCTCCCCCAAAGGCCCTGGATTAGAAGGGGGCTTAAGCCCCCTTCATGAGCAAGACCCCGAACCGGGCTTTAGCCCCGGCCCCGCAAGGAGCTCTAATCCCCTGAACCACGACGTGCCCCCCTCGACCGAAGACTCCGGATTAGCAGGGGGCTTCAGCCCCCCGAACATCGACGCCACCGAAAGGGGCTTTAGCCCCGGCCCCGCCGCCGCCTGGCCCCTCCTCATGTCGAAGCTCATCGACGTCCTCGCCGCCTACGCCGCCCAGCAGGTCGAAGCCGGCGCCGACGTCATCCAGGTCTTCGACTCCTGGGCCGGAGCCCTGTCCGTCTCCGACTTCCGCGACTTCTGCCTGGCCCCCACCACCGAACTCATCCGCCGCATCCGGGCCCTCGGCGTCCCGGTCATCTACTTCGGCGTCGACACCGCCTCTCTGCTCCCCTCCATGCGCGAAACCGGAGCCGACGTCCTCGGCCTCGACTGGCGCATCCCGCTCGCCGATGGCCGCCGTATCCTCGGCCCCGGCGTCGCCGTGCAGGGCAACCTCGACCCCATCACCCTCTTCGCCCCCGACGCCGTCCTCGAGACCCGCGTCCGCGAGATCCTCGCCGAGAATGCCGCCCGCCCCGGCCACATCTTCAACCTCGGCCACGGCATCGTCCCCGGCACCCCCGTAGACAACGTCCTCCGCGTCGTAGATCTGGTCAAGCAGTACGGCACATCCCCCACTCCCCAAACCCGCGACGAATCCACCGACCACCGCACCATCCGCGCCTAAGCTAAGTCACCACAAGACTTAGTGCTACTCAATACAGCTCAATGAGTGCATCGGCGATTTGTCACTCGTTGTGTTTGGGGCGGGCTCAGCTTCCGATTCGCCAACTGAAGAAATTGGAACGAATGTGAGGCTTCTGGTGTCTATCGGACTAGAATGCTGAAAATACCCTGGACGATTGTTGCGCTTCTCTGCCTATTACCCGGTCTGCCGCTCATCGCAAGTGAGGGGCAGAAGCCTTCTTATCCATCCTTTGACAAGGAGACGGCTCGCGATCACGAGATCAAGCCTTATCGTCGAACAGTTCCAGTTGTCGGTATGGACCAGAAGGACTACAAGGGAGCCCACTACCTGAACCTGAAGCTAATCGTCTCGCCGACGGGAGATGTGGTTCACGCGGAGACAAACGGAGAAGTCGAGGATACGAGCTTCTGGCCGCAAGTGGAGGGCGAGGTTTCCCAGTGGAAGTTCACTCCGTTTACAAAGGGCGGCAAGGCGGTGACAGCCGAGGTGTACGAATCAATCGTACTTGTTCCTCCCGAGCGGCTGCCGAAGACACATGTTGCGCCACCGCCGATCACGAAAGATTCGAAGGTTGTGATCACACTAAGACGGCAATGGTGCGACGGAACATGTGACTTTCACACGGTGATG
>DATLMQ010000211.1:0-8302 GCA_035537215.1 Acidobacteriaceae bacterium | reverse complement strand
CAGGCGCATCTCTTCGAGCTGCATATTCAGCTCGAAGGCTTCTTCGAGGAGGTCGGGAGGGGCGACCTGCTTCTTTTCCGTGCCAGCGGCGCGGGCCGCGTCGGTGGCGGCGCGGGACTGCTCTTCGAGCTGGATGCCTTCGAGGGCGAGGAGGTACTCGGTGCGGGCGATGGGGTCGCGCAGGATGCGATAGGCGTCGTTGAGCTGCGAGCTGGCGGCGAGCGCGGCTTGCTGCTCGGCGGGGGGGCGGGCGGCGAAGCGGTCGGGGTGAAGGCGCCGTGACTGGGCGTAGAAGGCCTTCTCGAGCGCGGCGGTATCGATGTGGAGGTGACGCGGGAGGCCGAACTGCGTGAAGTAGTTGTTGTGTCCGTCGTGGCTCATACGGTTCTCAGGGTACTGCGTTGTGGAAAAGCGGGCGGGAATGGATTGGTGGACGGAGGCGGACTACTCCCGGGTTTCGTAGCGGGCGTCGGTCAGGTCGAGCTCACGCTCCAGGCGGCGGAGGACATCGTCGCCGATGGAACCGTCGTCGCGCATGCTGAGCAGAGTATGGCGCTCTACGGAGACAGCCTGGCGGATCAGAGCTGAGCGGCGGCGATGGCGGTCGAGGGATGGTTGGGGGGCCGAACTCCCGTCCGGGCTGAGGCCGCTGGCATCAACTCTTTGGCTTTCGGCGGCGGCCGCATTGATGGCGTCGAGGCGGTGGCGATAACGGTGCAGCAGGTCGTCGATGTCGTGTGTCTCGGTGGTGGGAGCGGTATCCAGGGCGTGCTGCAGAGAGCCGATGGCGGCGAGGAGAACGCGACGGCGGGCGGTGAGTTCCTCCTCCTGTGATTCGCGATTGCCGTCGAGACCGAGGCGGCGGATGAGCGGAGGGAGGCTTAGGCCCTGGAGCACGAGAGTGACCAGGATGGTGGAAAAGGTGAGGAAGAGAATGAGGTTCCGCTGTGGAAACGGACGGCCATTGGAGAGGGTTTCGGGCAGGCTGAAGGCGGCAGCGAGCGAGACGACGCCGCGCATGCCTGTCCAGCCGACCACGAACATGGAGCGGGCGCTAGGGGTCTCGGGGTTCTGGTGCAGGATGTGGCGGCGGAGCCAGAGGGAGACGTGAGCGCCGGGAAAGACCCAAAGCATGCGGAGGAGGATGAGGACGAAGCTGAAGCAGAGGCCGAGCACGATGAGCTTCCAGCGGCTGAAGCCGCGGATGCCGGCGAGGACGTAGGGGAGTTGCAAGCCGATGAGGGTGAAGACGGTGCCGTTGAGGAGGAAGTCGAGGGAGCGCCAGGCGCCCATGACTTCGATACGGGCGGGTGGGGCGAAGAACTCGGCGCTGCGGCGGGAGAGGAAGAGGCCGCAGGCGACAACGGCGAGGACGCCGGAGGAGCGGAGCTCCTCGGCGGCGAGGTAGGCGACGTAGGGGACGATGAGGGAGATGGCCATCTCGAGCGGGCCGTCTTCGACCCAGTGCTCGATGACGGTGACGAGGCGGCCGAGGATGAGGCCGGTGCCGACGCCGCCGAGGATGAGCCAGAGGAGGCGCAGGATGCCGCCGCTGACCGTGGGATCGGGGCCGTCGTTGAGCAGGGCGAGGCCGAACTCGAGGGCGAGAAGGCCGGTGGCGTCGTTGAGGAGACTCTCACCTTCGAGCAGGCCGGTGATGTTGGGGGCGAGGCCGAGGGAGCGTGCGATGGAGGTGGCGGCGACAGCGTCCGTGGCGGCAACGACGGCACCGAGCAGGAAGCCGCTGCGGAGGTCGAACGAGGGGATGACATCCTGCGCGAAGACAGCGACGCCGGCGACGGTGAAGGCCACCAGGCCGGTCGCGAGCATGGAGATGGAGACGATGTTGCGGCGGAAGTCTCGCCAGTTGGTCTGCCAGGCAGCGGCGTAAAGCAGCGGCGGAAGGAAGATGGCGAAGACGAGGTCAGGGTTGAGCGGCACGCGAGGAACGTGCGGGACGAAGGAGATGGCTAGGCCGGCGAGGACAAGCAGGATGGGGTACGGGATGCCGAGGCGGCGCGCCAGGCCCGCGAAGAGCGTGACCACCATGAGCAGAAAGAGGCAGAGCATCTCCAAGGTATGCGTGGACATGACGCTGGGCTCCTTCCGGGGTGTGCTGCAGGAGATTCAGGATAGCGAAGCAGGAGGCACGATACGCCCCCGAGAGGGCATTGGATTTGCTAGGATCTGGACGCTGCTCGGGACCGCATCAGCGATGGAAGGAGTGCAACCATGCCGAAGTTTGTGATCGAGCGGGAGATGCCGGGACTTGGGAGCCTGACAACGGAAGATCTGCGGGGAGCGTCGCAGACCTCGTGCGGTGTGCTGCGGGAGATGGGACCGCAGATCCAGTGGCTGGAGTCGTACGTGACCGATGACAAGCTTACTGCATCTACATCGCGCCGGACGAGGCGGCGGTGCGGGAGCATGCGCAGCGAGGCGGATTTCCGGCCAACTCGGTGGCGCAGGTGCGGCGGATGATCGATCCAACGACGGCGGAGACGGCAGACTAGGCGGAGAAGCTGGAGCCGCAGCCGCAGGACTTCGTGGAGTTGGGATTGATGAAGTTGAAGCCCTGGCGCATGAGGGTCTCTTCGAAGTCGAGGACCATGCCGGCGAGGTAGAGGAAGCTCTTGGGGTCGACGAAGAGGCGGACGGGCTTGGCGCCACTGGGGTCGTTGGGGGTCTCGATGCCCGCGCCGAAGACGAAGACGCGGTCGCGCTCGCGGGGCTGGGTGTCGAAGCGGATGTTGTAGCTGAGGCCGGAGCAGCCGCCGCCCTGGACGCCGAGGCGAAGGCCGCCCTGGTCGGGCGAGACGCCCTCCTTGGCCATGGCGATGCGGATGCGCTTGAGGGCGTTCTTGGTGATCTCGACGGCGGCCTTGGCGCGGGGCTGCTGGCCCTCGGCGGTGAGCAGCGTCATGCCCGCGAGCGGGTCTTTGGCGGCGTCGGGCGCGGGGGCGCTCATCGATTGGCTGGTGGAGTTCGAGATGGAGACCGTGGACATGAGTGGGATTGGGCTTAGATCGTCGCCGCTCGAGGCGAAAAGCAGGTTCCTCTCTGCGCGCGGAATGACAGGCAGAAAGGCAAGAACAACGGCAAAGGCAAGAGTGGGCCGACGGAACTTTGCTGTCCGCCGGCCCTGCGGTGTCTAAGAACCTAGTGGGCCGCTACGGCGACGGCGGCCTCTTCGGCGACGTTGTTCTTTTTCTTCCAGTCGCCAATGGCGGCGCGGATGGCGTCTTCGGCCAGGACGGAGCAGTGGATCTTGACGGGGGGGAGGGCGAGCTCCTTGACGATGTCCGTGTTGGAGATGGTCAGGGCTTCCGAGACGGTCTTGCCTTTGACCCACTCGGTGGCGAGGGAGCTGGAGGCGATGGCCGAGCCGCAGCCGAAGGTCTTGAACTTGGCGTCCTCGATGACCTGGGTCTCGGGGTTGACCTTGATCTGAAGGCGCATGACGTCGCCGCACTCGGGGGCGCCGACGAGGCCGGTGCCTACCTCGGACGAGCTCTTGTCGAGGGTGCCGACGTTGCGGGGGTTCTCGTAGTGGTCAACGACCTTGTCACTGTATGCCATGGAATGTTCTCCGATCGAGGCCAGGATCGCTGTCTCGTTTCTCTTTTAGATGATAACTCGGACCGAATCGGTGCGGGAAGAGCGGGCCTGTAGGGGAGATACCCCCCACCCCCCATACTTTTTTGCACAAAGTCTTCGAAACAGGCTAGTTAGGTCCGGACTTAGGTGTACCACAAGCGCATTCGAGGGATGCCTGGGACCGACCGGAACAGCCTGTGCCTGTTCTTTCAGTTTACAAGGCGTGTCAAGAGGGTGCGCCGTTTTTTAGTCCGCCGCGACGGTTGTGGAGGGGGGAACGTCGGGATCCGATCCATCTCCGTAGGTGGCGTACGGGACAGGCTCACGGCTGGTGGGCATGCCGCGCATGACGGTGAGGTCCTGCTGGAGGGCTGCCCAGGCCTGCGGCTTCCGGCGCGTGGCGAAGGGGAGCGAGAGGTCGGCGTAGTAGGCGAGGATGTCTTCCTTGATGCCAGGAGGAACGGCGGACGCCGGGGTCTGGGCGAGCTTGTGGAGGAGATAGGCGTAGGTCTGGTCGGTGAGGGGATAGCCGCTGGGTGCGACCGGGCTGCCGGTGTCGAGGTCGCGGTTGACGAGGGGGTGACGGGGGTCGCGGGAGTCGCGCGGCACGGCCTGAGCGGAGCCGGGCTTCACCGGGAGCGGGTGCGAGGGCGGAGGATGGGAGTGGGTGTCCGCGGCGGCGGCCTGGGCGGCGGTGGAACGGGTGGACGGAGGCGGGGTGAAGCGGCGAAGGGCGTGATTGAGGGCGTCGCCCGAGTGGACGACGGAGTGCACATAGGCGAGCTCGGTTTCGCCCGTGGGCCCCTTCACAGAGACGAGCCTGATGGGGCCGAACTTGGGGATGACGAGGAGCAGGCCGGCGAGGGACCAGGTGAGGATGCCGGCTTTCTTGCGGTAGATCTCCCAGTGGTTGCCCGCGGAGACAGCGGCGACCTCGCGCTGGAGGCGCTGAAAGTCGGGGTCGGCGGTGAGGTCGTCGGGCTCGCGGCGGCGATGGAGGATGGTGGTGGCGTAGGCGACCCGCGGGATGAAGCGGCGGACGGCCCAGCGATAGCCGCCGACGTTGATGCGGTGGTGGCGGGTGTCGGTGAAGTCTTCACGGAGGCCGTAGGTCTGATAGAAGGCGAGGGCGAGCTGGCGGGTGGGGACTTCAAGACCGACGTGGCGGAGGTAGTCGACGGGAGCGAAGCGATGCTTGGCGATCTCGTCGATGTCGAAGGCGAACTCGGTCTGGACGTGCTGGTGCTCGCCTTCGGCGTAGTTGACGACCTTGCCGTACTTGCGGCCGAGTTTGGGGAACTGTATGGGGACGGCGAGGTTGGTGGCTTCGGAGTGGCCGATGGTGTCGCCGATGTAGTGGCTGAGGGCGCCGACGGCGAAGGCGAGCTCGTCGGCGTTGCCGGCGTTGCGGAAGAGATTGACGACGAAGTCGCCGGAGCGGACGTAGTGGGTGAGATCGGAGAAGTGCTGGTCGCCGAAGGGGTAGTAGCCGATGTCCTGGATGACGCAGCCGCCGTAGGCGTAGGCGCGGGCGTGCTCGATCTGCTCGGGGGTGAGGGTGGGGTAGCGGCTTTTGAGGAGCGGAACGATGGAGGTGTTCCAGGTGAGGTCGATGAGCTGCTCGTGGGTGAGCACGGAGTAGGCGTGGGCCTGCGAGCTATAGCAAAGCGAGCACAGCAAAAGAACGAGCGCGGCGTACATGCGAAGACGCATGGGTGTGTGATGCGAGGTGTGCCGCGACGGAGAGCGACGCCGCCCCATGGGGCGTCGGATCACGGAGCGGCGGGCCCGGAGAATGCTTTCCAGAAGATGAAGAGCAGGGCCAGAACGGCGATCCAGAAGATGATGTAGACGGGGAGGTTGCGGCGCTTGTCTATTTGCTTGTTTCTTTGCTTGTCTTTCATGCGGGCTGTACGGTTTCTGGCGGGCGAAGCCGGCGAGAGCTCCGCCACGACGCAACATGGTAGCAGCCCAAGCGAAGCGCAGGCCAAGGCAGGTGGGGGCATGCGCGCGATTGCGGTTGAGTAGCATGGACGCATGGTGAGCCTGAGGTTGAACGAGGTGCGCGTGCTGGGCGCGCTGATGGAAAAAGAGACGACCACGCCGGAGTACTATCCGCTGAGCCTGAATGCGCTGGTGAATGCGTGCAATCAGAAGAGCAGCCGCGATCCGGTGATGGAGCTGAGCGAGGCGGAGGTGCGGACCGCGCTGTTTGAGCTGGAGAGCCTGGGGCTGGTGCGGGTGCTGGCGGATGGAAGGGTGTCGAAGTTTGAGCATCGCGCGTACGACGGGCTGGGGGTGCGGCGGCCGGAGATTGCAGTGCTGGGGCTGCTGCTGCTGCGGGGACCGCAGACCGCGGCGGAGCTGCGGGGACGGGCGGAGCGGATGTATGCGTTCGACGATACGGCGGCGGTGACGGCGACGCTGGAGCGGATGGCGGGGCGAACGGGGCCGGACGGAACGGCAGACCCGCTGGTGGTGCAGATGGCTCGGCAGCCGGGGGCGAGGGAGAGCCGGTGGATGCACCTGCTGGCGGGGGCTGTGGAAGACGCCGGGGGGCACGGGGCTGCGGCGCCGAGCGCGAGGGTGGCAAGTGCGGTGGAGGAGGGGCTGGCAGAGCGGGTGGACGCGCTGGAGCGTGTCGTGGCGGAGCTGCTGGAGAGGATGGGGGCGCTGGACGGGCGGTAGTCGAGCCGGCCTCGGGCACGTCACTCGCCGGGCTTGGTGAGCGGCTGGCTGGCGGGGGGCCGGAGGTTGGCGGACTGCTCGGCGAGGAGTTTACGGACGGTGCCGCGTAGGTCGCCTTCGATGCCTTTGGCGCGGAGGCGGACGGTGCCGTTGCCGTCGAAGATGATGTAGGTGGGGTAGGCGCCGACGTGGAAGACCCCCTGCACGGAGCGGTCGTCGTCGCGGGTCTGGGTGCCTTTGAGGCGGTGGTCGGCGACGTAGGTGGACCACTTGTCGCGGCTTTCGTCGATGTCGACCTCGAGGAGAACGAAGCGGCCGTCGGGGAAGCTGTCGAGCAGGGACTGGACGTAGCCGGAGTCGCGGCGGCAGGCGGGGCACCAGGTGGCCCAGAAGTCGATGAGGACGACTTTGCCGGCGAGAGAGTCGCGGGTGACGGTCTGGCCGTCGAGGGTTTTGAGGGTGAAGGCGGGCACGGGCTCGCTGCGGCCGGACTCGACGTCGGAGGCGAGGCGGAGGGCGCGGTCGCACTCGGCGGGCGGGGTGCCGGGGAGGGCGGCGCAGGCTTTGAACTCGCGGCTGGCGTCTTCGTCGCGGTGCAGCGCGGCGAGGATGCGGGCGTGGAGCATGCGGAGGGGCTCGTTGCCGGGGTCGTCGGCGGTGCCCTGGGCGGCGACGGACTCGGCTTGCCGGAGAGAGTCGAGGGCGCGTTTGGGGTTCTTATCGAAGGCGCCTTCACCTTCGGTGTAGGCGAAGGACTGGCGGAAGAGGGCCTGGGTCGCGAGGAGTTCGGCGGCGGCTTTGGCGTGGGGATCGGATGTGGAGGAGGCGAGCTTCGCGGCGGTGGCGGCGGCGTCCTTGTAGTGCTCCATCATCATCTGCACGCGCACGATGGCTTCCATGCAGGCGAGCGAGGGGCTGCACTGCTTGGCAGCGGACTTGTAGCTGTCGAGGGCGGAGTCGAACTGCTGGCGGGTTTCGAAGTCTAGCCCCTGTTTGTAGGCGGACTGAGCGGCGGCGGGGAGGTCGGCGGGCAGCGCGGGCGTTTGCGCGCGGAGGCCGGAGGATGCCGCGATGAGGAGAAGAGACAGGGAGGGGGCGAGCAGCGCTGAGCGCATTGCGAAGGGCTCCTGGTGGATGAGAGCACTATCGGGCATGGTGAGCGGGGTATGCAAGCACTTCCGTAACGTGCGCTGTGACTTGGGAGTAGACCGATGTACTCGGAAAAAATATCCCCACGGAGGAAAAAGATTTGGACATGACGCAGGGACCAAGTGTGTGGGGATGCGCATTTTTGTTGGGATTTTCGCGGATAAACGGATGGCGCATGGATTGCAGTCTGGAGGGATGTACCTTGCGATTGCCCAGGAGTTGATATGCGTAGAGGCCTTGTTTTCGCTGCCGTATGCCTTGCATCGGTGAGCTTTGCAGCACATGCCGATACGCTTTCCCAAAACGTCGATGGAACGGGGCTGCTGCCGGAGGCGGTATATGGGGGACAGTCGTTCACGATGGGCGGCAATGGAACGTATTCCAACATCAGCTTCAACTTCTACACGGCGGGGATGACCCCGTATGCGGCGGGCAAGGGCTATCTGTTCTCCACGATGTACACGGGATCGGCGCTGAATCTTGGGGCTTCGGATGCGGGGTATCTGGGAGAGACGACGGCGTCCGGGGGCTTTTATCAGTTCGGCCCGCAGGTTTCGCTGACAGCCGGGCAGACCTACTACTTCTACGAGAATGCGCTGCTCGAACTTGGGGCCATCAGCGGAGCGAACGAGATCGCCGGCGGGAACTTTTTCTATGCGCAGGCGGATGGATGGAACTACACGCTGCATGGGCTGTCGGCGAACTTCACCGTGAAGGACGGACCGGCGCCGGCACCGGAGCCTTCGACATTTGCGCTGCTGGGCACAGGCCTGCTGAGTGTGGCGGGCGTACTGCGCCGGCGAATGCGCGCTTGAGTACGGCTCCTCCGGGGGGAGAGGGCCGTTAAGCAGAAGTGGGGGGGGGGGGG
>DATLMQ010000210.1:0-3708 GCA_035537215.1 Acidobacteriaceae bacterium | reverse complement strand
GCCGCCCGCGAAGTCCAGGCACGGAATCTTTCCGCCCGCCACGTTCAGCAGACCGCCCACGCCCCACACCATGTGCGCCATCGGGGCGTACACCATCAGCGCCCACAGCACCAGAAACACCAGCATCGCCGAAAACTTCATCCGCTCCGCAAACGCCCCTGTGATCAGCGCCGGCGTAATAATCGCGAACATCAGCTGGTAGACCATAAACGTCTGCTCGGGAATCGTCGCCGCATACGTCGGATTCGGTGTCAGCCCCACACCGTGCAGCAGAACGTTGTGCAGCCCGCCGATAAACGCATTCCCCTGCCCAAACGCCAGCGAGTACAGCACCAGCGCCCACAGCACCGTGATCACCGCCATCATCGCGAAGGTCTGCATCATCGTGCCCAGGATGTTCTTCTTCCGCACCAGCCCGCCGTAGAACAGCGCCAGCCCCGGCCCGCTCATCAGCAGCACCAGCGCCGCGCTCACCAGCATCCACGCGTTGTCCCCCGCGCTCTGTGCATTCGCAATCGCCGTCGCGTTCTGTGCCGCGCTCTTCTCCAGCGCCGCCATCCGGTCCGTGGAAGCCGTCGCCGCCGTCTGCGCCAGCGCCCGTGCGCCGCCGCTCAGCAGCACCATCGTCAGCAGACAGCTCAGGCCTGCATGCCTCCGAAGAAAGGATCCAATCCACTGCATGCCCCAACACCCTTCCGCAGCTGGTGACAGGTGGAGATACACCTCCACCCGTGCCTCGATGGCACAACCCGGCTGCATGTGCGTCTCTGCCAGGTTCGCCCCAGAGAAGCCGATCTTTTTGGTCCAGTTCCGTCTACTGTACATCGCGTTTGCTCATCTGCCAAAAACCCGCCTGTACACTCATCGCATGAGTGAATCCGCTCGCCACATCACCTGGGCCGACATCCCGGCCGAGCCCCTCAATCCCCTGCTCACCCGCCAGTTCGTCAGCGGCTCCCAGGGCATGATCGCCCGCATGGTCCTCAAGAAGGGCTGCCTCGTCCCGCAACACCGCCATCCCAACGAGCAGATCGTCCACATCCTCCAGGGCGCCCTCCGCTTCACCCTCGGCGAAGTCGGCTCCACCACCCAATACGTGGTCCGCGCCGGCGACGTCCTCGTCATCCCCGGCAACCTCCCCCACTCCGCCGAAGCCCTCGAAGACACCATCGACTTCGACATCTTCGCCCCTCCCCGGCAGGACTGGATCTCCGGCGACGACGCCTACCTCCGCTGATCCGTGCCCCCTCCCTCCACCCGACGCTCAGACAAACCTTCCGGAGAGCGTCTGGACGACCTCGCCTGTTCCTGTAACAATTCCCCCGGTAACAGCGGCACCGGCAATCCTCAACCGCCCGCTCGCAGAGCACCTTCGGAGTAAGAATGACCCCGGTAACAGTTGGAAAGCGTCTTCTCGGCCCCGGCCACCCCTGCTACATCATCGCGGAGATCGGCATCAACCATAACGGCGACATCGACCTCGCCAAACGCCTCATCTCCGTCGCCCTCGCCGCCGGCTGCAACGCCGTCAAGTTCCAGAAGCGCACCGTGGACGTCGTCTACACCGCGGCCGAGCTCTCCACCCCCCGCCCCAACCCCTTCGGCGACACCAACGGCGACCTCAAGCGCGGCCTCGAGTTCGAGTACGAGGACTACGCCGAAATCAACGACTTCTGCCGCCAGCTCAAGATCGACTGGTTCGCCTCCCCCTGGGACGAGGCCTCCGTCGACTTCATCGAGCAGTTCAACCCTCCCCTTTACAAAATCGCCTCCGCCTCCCTCACCGACGACCAGCTCCTCCGCCACCTGCGCTCCACCGGCAAACCCATCATCGCCTCCACCGGCATGAGCACCTACGAAGAGATCGATCACGCCGTCGATGTCCTCGGCAAACACGACCTCATCCTCATGCACACCACCTCTACCTACCCCGCCAAATACGAGCAGCTCAACCTCCGCGCCATCCCCACCATGGCCGCCCGCTACAACGTCCCCATCGGCTACTCCGGCCACGAGACCGGCATCCCCACCTCCGTCGCCGCCTCCGTCCTCGGCGCCTGCTGCATCGAGCGCCACATCACCATGGACCGCGCCATGTGGGGCTCCGACCAGGCCGCCTCCCTTGAGCCCAACGGCATCTCCCGCCTCGTCCGCGACATCCGCCTCTGCGAGCAATCCATGGGCGACGGCATCAAGCGCGTCTACGAGGAAGAGATCCCCGTCATGAAAAAACTCCGCCGCGTCGGCATGGCCGTCTAGCCGCCCGCTTGGCTCGCTGGATAGCTGGACAGCTGGCCGGCTGGCATCCTGAACGGCAAACCCCGCGCCACATCGTCTCTGTCCCCGCTTCCCCCTCCCACCCGGACTCCGTCCTCAACCTCCGCTGTACCTACGATCCCAGACTGGCCCCCATGTCCTTCGACTCCTCCACCCTCACCACCCTCCAGGCCATCGCCTTCGACGTCGACGGCGTCCTCACCGACGGCACGCTCCTCTGGTCCACCGCCACCGGCGAAGAGATCAAGAGCTTCCACTTCTCCGACATCATGGGCATCTCGCTCCTCCGCCGCCTCGACCTCAAGCTCGCCCTCATCTCCGGCGAATCCTCCCCACTCGTCGACCGCTTCGCCGCCAAGATGCACCTCCACCAGGTCGCCAAAGGCAGCCGCGACAAAGCCGCCGAGCTCCGCGACTTCACCTCCCGCTTCCACGTCCCTCTCGCCCACACCGCCTACTTCGGCGACGACATCAACGACCTCTTTGCCATGGAACTCGCCGGTGTCGTCGCCTGCCCCGCCGACGCCGCGCTCGAGGTCCGCGAGTTCGTCCACTCCCGCAACGGCTTCATCAGCACCTGGCCCGGCGGCCACGGCGCCGTCCGCGAGTTCACCGATGCTCTGCTCACCGCGCGCCACCTCCGCGGCCGCGACGTCTTCCTCCTCCGCCCTCCCAGCTAGCCTCCTCTCCTTCGCCCGCCCGGTACCATAAGACTCGAATGAAGCTCTCCGACTACGTCTTCCAGTTCGTCGCCGACGCCGGCGTCCGCCACGTCTTCCTCGTCACCGGCGGCGGCGCCATGCACCTCAACGCCTCCCTCGCCCAGCAGCCCCGCCTCACCCCCGTCTGCAACTCCCACGAGCAGGCCTCCGCCATGTGCGCCGAGTCCTACGCCAAGGCCACCAACGGCCTCGGCTGCGCCCTCGTCACCACCGGCCCCGGCGGCACCAACGCCGTCACCGGCGTCGCCGGCGCCTGGCTCGACTCCACCCCCACCCTCTTCCTCTCCGGCCAGGTCAAGCGCCCCGACCGCATGTTCGACCCCCTCACCGGAAAGCCCCGCGGCATGCGCCAGCTCGGCGTCCAGGAGGTCGACATCACCTCCATCGTCGCCCCCATCACCAAGTACGCCCACGTCCTCACCGACCCCCTCGACATCCGCTTCGAGCTCGAGAAGTGCCTCTTCCTCGCCCTCCACGGCCGCCCCGGCCCCGTCTGGCTCGACATCCCTCTCGACGTCCAGGCCGCCCCCATCCCCGACCCCTCCACCCTCCGCTCCTTCGACCCCGCTGTCGACGCCGCCGAAACCCATCGCGCCCTCCAGCCCAACGAGAACCTCAAAGCCGAAGTCGCCCGCGTCGTCGCCGAGCTCCAGAAGTCCACGCGCCCCCTGCTCTTCGTCGGCAACGGCACCCGCCTCGCCCGCGCCGA
>DATLMQ010000209.1:0-9651 GCA_035537215.1 Acidobacteriaceae bacterium | reverse complement strand
CTAACTCCGGTACTTCCGCCCGCGCCCGCGGCCTTGACCGTACCCATGTCTCCTCAGTCCCGTTACATCCCAGGGAGACCTTCGCGCTCTGCAGGCCGGCGCGTGAGCCAAAATCTACGACTTTCCCCACGCCTCGCGCGTAGGCCCTTGCAGGAGCGCCAATCTCGTGGCAGAAGAACTCGATAAGTACGAAGACGACGTAGACCGCATCATCGATACCGGCAAAGAAAAGGGCTATCTCACCTTTGGGGAGGTCAATGACCTCCTTCCGGGGGATATCACCTCGCCGGACGATCTTGACGATCTCCTCACCACCATCAACACCCAGGGCATCGATGTGCTCTCCGGCGATGGCCGCCGCGGCGCGGCCGAACGCGACGAGGAGCAGGAGGCCGGCGAAGAGTCCGACGACGTCGAACTCGACCTCACGCCCGGCACCCTGGAAAAGACCAACGACCCCGTCCGCATGTACCTCCGCGAGATGGGAACCGTCCCCCTCCTCACTCGCGAGGGTGAGGTCGAGATCGCCAAGCGCATCGAGCGCGGCCAGATGCGCGTCATGAAGGCCATCTCCCGCTCCCCGATCGTCATCCGCGAGATCGTCGCCCTCGGCGAGGACCTCAAGCGCGGCGTCCGCAACATCAAGGAAGTGGTCACCTTCGACGAGGAAGAGCTCACCGAAGAGATCCTCCAGTCCCGCGTCAAGGCCACCGTCACCCGCATCGACTCCCTGGTCAAGCACCAGAAAAAGGCCGTCGAGTGGCAGCTGCACTTCGACGATCCCCAGGGCAAGGACCCCAAGGCCAAGGAAAAGGACAAGCGCAAGGCCCGCTGGTGCATGGGCCGCGAGATGGTCTACATCACCCGCGTCGTCCGCGAGCTGAAGTACACCAACGCCGAGAAGAAGCGTCTGCTCGATAAGGTCAACAAAACTGTTGACTCCATGCGAACCCTTGAGCGCCAGATCAAGTCCCTGGACGTCAAGTTCGACGCCTCCCGCTCCGAGGAGCTCAAAAAAGAGTACCGTCGCCAGCAGAAAAACTGCCGCGTCGACCTCGAGCGCCTCGAAGGCGAGTCCGGCATCTCCCTCGATCAGCTCAAGCGCACCCAGCGCGAGATGATCCAGGGCGACATGGACGCCGAAAAGGCCAAGCGTGAGCTCATCGAAGCCAACCTTCGCCTCGTCGTCTCCATCGCCAAGAAGTACACCAACCGCGGCCTCCAGTTCCTCGACCTCATCCAGGAGGGCAACATCGGCCTCATGAAGGCCGTCGACAAGTTCGAGTACCGCCGCGGCTACAAATTCTCGACCTACGCCACCTGGTGGATCCGGCAGGCCATCACCCGCGCCATCGCGGACCAGGCCCGCACCATTCGCATCCCGGTGCACATGATCGAGACCATCAACAAGCTCATCCGCACCAGCCGCCAGCTCGTTCAGGAGCTGGGCAGGGAAGCGAGCTCGGAAGAGATCGCCAAGCGCATGGATATCCCGGTCGCCAAGGTCCGTAAGGTCCTGAAAATCGCCCAGGAGCCCATCTCGCTCGAAACTCCTATCGGCGAAGAGGAAGACTCGCACCTCGGCGACTTCATCGAGGACCGCATGGCCGTCAGCCCCTCCGACGCCGTCATCTCGGTCAACCTCAAGGAGTACACCTCGCAGGTCCTGCGCACCCTGACCCCGCGCGAAGAGCGCGTCATCAAGATGCGTTTCGGCCTCGAGGACGGCTCCGAGCACACCCTCGAAGAGGTCGGCCAGTCCTTCCAGGTCACCCGCGAGCGCATCCGCCAGATCGAAGCCAAGGCCCTCCGCAAGCTCCGCCACCCCAGCCGCAGCCGCAAGCTGAAGGCCTTCGTCGACGGCGTCAAGGAGCTCTAACCTCCTCGCGCAACTCATCAACACCCGAAGAGCCGGCCACCAGGCCGGCTCTTTTCGTCCACCGCCTACCGCCTCACCGTCGGCTGCCTCCGCAGGCCCACCGCCCCACCAGCGACGCCTCCACCCCAACCGTCATCTCGACCGGAGCCGCGCAGCGGCGCAGTGGAGAGATCCCCGCATTTCGGACCACCACAAACGCACCTTGCTCCCGTCCCGCTCGCACTCGTTCGGCTAGACTCGACTCGAACATCGGAGGCCAGCACGCTTGCCACCCACCCCGCCCGTAGCGGGCAATACCGAGGGGACCGCCCCCGCCAATCGCACCTACTACCCTGCACTTGACGGCCTCCGCGCCATCGCCTTCCTGCTCGTTCTGCTGCAGCATTACGCCCGCCTCCCCTGGGGCTGGAGCGGCGTCAACATCTTCTTCGTCCTCTCCGGCTTCCTCATCACCGGCATCCTCTGGGACACCCGCGACGATCCCCACCGCGCCCGCAACTTCTACATCCGCCGCAGCCTGCGTATCTTTCCTCTTTTCTACGCCGTCTTCCTGCTGCTTCTCCTGTCCACCCCTCTCCTGCACTGGCGCTGGTCGCTGAGCTGGCTCGCCTGGCCCCTGTACGTCGGCAATTTTCTGCGCTTCCTCGGCCACGGCGGCCTCACCGCCGCCCAGCAAAGCGTCGCGGACGCACAGCTTCACTCCCGCACGAACCCGTTCGTCCTCTACCTGGGCCACTTCTGGTCGCTCTGCGTCGAAGAGCAGTTTTATCTCCTCTGGCCGTGGGTCGTCTTTGCCATCCGCTCCCGCCGAAAACTCATCCTGCTCTGCCTCGCTGTCGTCCTGCTCACACCGCTGCTCCGCGTGTTCACACAACACCACGCCCCCGCCTGGATGCTCTCGGGCGAGCTGCTCTATCGCCTCTTACCCTTTCAGCTGGACTCCCTCCTCCTCGGCGGCATGCTGGCGCTTCTCTGGCGAGGCTCCCACCGCGGTCTTCTGCGGCACGGCGCCGCCATCGTCGCGGCTCTCTGCACCGCGCTTGTGCTCCTGCACTTCGCCTGGGCCGCACACACCTTTGGCGCAAAGCTCCGCGACACCTACATCTATCCCCAGTGGCGGCTCACCTGGGGGCTGTCCTTTATCAATCTCTTCAGCGCCGCCCTGATCGTCTGCGCGCTACACCCTGGCTCGTTCGTCTGCAGGCTCTTGCATCGCCGCCCTCTCCGCGCCCTCGGCCGCATCAGCTACGGGGCCTACGTCCTCCACGACATCCCACACTCCGTCCTCCTCGGAATCGTGCTCTCCGCCGCCCATAACTCGACTCTGGTCGCCGCGCATGCCGGAGCCTTCCTGGTCGCGCTCGCCCTCGGTTTCATCGTGGTCGCTGCTGCCTTCAGCTACAAGTTCCTCGAATCCCCATTCCTCAATCTCAAGTCCCGCCTCACCCGGACCGCGAGCCGCGCGGGCTAAGTCTTCGCTGCACTGAAACGCCACCCTTGTCGCCTCCGCTACAATCGAGGATGGCCCTGAGCCGGCCCGAGGAGGCCACTACCGAATGACCTGGTTCAAGCGCGAAGCGCATGAGATCGTTCAGCCGCCCGACCACGAGGTCCGCACCGAAGGTCTCTGGACCAAGTGCGACCAGTGCCGCAAGCCCATCTGGAACGCCGACCTCGAAGCCAACCTCCAGGTCTGTCCCCACTGTGGCAAGCACTTCAAGATCGGCGCCCGCGAACGCATCGAGCTCCTGCTCGAGCCCGGCTTCGAGCTCGTCGACGGCGACCTCCGCTCCACCGATCCCCTCGAGTTCACTGACCTCAAGCCCTACAAAGACCGCCTCCGCCAGGCCCAGCAGAAGACCGGCCTCAACGATGCCATCGTCAACGCCGTCGGCCGCATCTTCGAGCACGAGGTCGTCCTCTCCGTCATGGAGTACAGCTTCATCGGCGGCTCCATGGGCGCCGTCGTCGGCGAGAACATCGCCCGCGCCGTCGATCGTTCGCTCCAAACCGGCACGCCGCTCATCATCGTCTCGGCCTCCGGCGGCGCGCGCATGATGGAAGGCATCGCCAGCCTCATGCAGCTCGCCAAAATCTCCGCCGGCCTCGCCCGGCTCGACGACGCCCGCATCCCCTACATCTCCCTCATGACCGACCCCACTACCGGCGGCGTCACCGCCAGCTTCGCCATGCTGGGCGACCTCAACATCGCCGAGCCCGGCGCGCTCATCGGCTTCGCTGGCCCCCGCGTCATCGAGCAGACCATCCGCCAGAAGCTCCCCGACGGCTTCCAGCGCGCCGAGTTCCTCCTCGAGCACGGCTTCCTCGACGCCGTCGTTCCCCGCAAGGAGCTCAAAGGCTATCTCGCCAACGCTCTCTCCTGGATGCAGCAGAAGCGCCCCGCGGCAGCAGCGCTTGCCGCCGCGGACTAGCGCACACATGAGCCCTCTCTTGCTCTCGACCCCGACGCAGGCGTGAGCGTCCGGCCTGTTCTCCCCGTGAGCCTTCCGTGATTCCAGCCCAGCCCTCCCGCACAGCCCTGCGCGTCGCCATGCGTCGCGCCGCCCATCAGATCTTCGACAGCCCCCCGCTGGTCTTCGACGACCCTTTCGCGCTCCGCATCCTTCCTCCGGACGCTCGTGCCGAGCTGGAGCGCACCCCCGCCGCCTCGCGCAAACCATTCTCCGCCGCGCTCCGCGCCTTCATGGTCACCCGCGCTCGCCTCGCCGAGGACGTCCTCTCCGAAGGCGTTCGCCTCCACGGTGTGCGCCAGGCCCTTATCCTCGGCGCCGGCCTCGACACCTTCGCCCTCCGCAACCCCTTCCCCGGACTCCACGTCTTCGAGGTCGACCACCCCTCCACCCAGGCCTGGAAGCGCGTCCTCCTCCACTCCGCGGCCCTCCCCCTTCCTCCCTCCGTCAGCTTCGTCCCCGTCGACTTCGAGCAGCATTCGCTCCGCGACCAGCTCCTGCTCGCCGGCTTCGATCCGCTCCTCCCCACCGCTACCGCCTGGCTCGGCGTCGTCCCCTACCTCACCGCGCCGGCCTTCACCGCCACCGCCCGCGTGCTCGGCGGTTTCTCCCCGGGCTCCAGCCTCGTCTTCGACTACTCGCTGCCCCGCGACGTTCTCCCTCCCGTCGAACAGCTCATGCTCGATTCACTCTCCGCCCGCGTCGCGCAAGCCGGCGAACCCTTCCAGCTCTTCTTCACCCCGGAGTCGCTCGCCGCTGAGCTCTCGTCCTGCGGCCTGCAAGTCGTCGAAGACCTCGACGCCGCCGCTCTCAATCCACGCTATCTCGCTTCCCGCAGCGACGGTCTGCACATGCGCGGTCGAGCCGGCCGCATCTGCCACGCCCAGGTCCCCGCCAGCGCTGCGACAATAAAGCTATGACCTACGATGACGCCCTGGCCCGTCTCGCCTCGCTCGGGCCCGAGCTGCGCACAGGCAAAGCCGGTGCCCCGCGCAAATGGTCCCTCGACCACATCCGCGCCCTGCTGCGCGCGCTCGGCGATCCCCAGACCCGCTTCCGTTCCGTCCTCATCGCCGGCACCAACGGCAAGGGTTCCACCGCCGCCACGCTCGCCTCCATCCTCAACGTCGCCGGCGTCCGCACCGGCCTCTACACCTCGCCCCACCTGCTCCATGTCAACGAGCGCATCCGCCTCTCCGCAGGCTCGCCGCCGCATCTCTCAGAGATCACCGACGCCGACTTCGCCCGCCTCTTCACCCTCGTCGACGAGACCGCGCAGACCCTCGTGCACGACGAGCTCTTGCCCCACCCGCCCAGCTTCTTCGAGCTCCTCACCGCCCTCGCCTTCTGCTTCTTCGCCGAGGTGGGCATCGATCTCGCCGTCCTCGAAGTCGGCCTCGGCGGCCGCCTCGACGCCACCAACGTCGTCGATCCTCTCGTCTCGGTTATCACTGACATCGGCATCGATCACACCGAGTTCCTCGGCCACACCATCTCCGCCATCGCCGCGGAAAAAGCCGGCATCCTGCGCCCCGGCGGCGTTCTCGTCACCCTTTCGCAGCACCCTGAAGCGAACGCCGCCATCGGAGAAGCGGCCGTCGCGTTGAACGTCCGCGGCGTCGACGCCTCACGCTGTCTCCCACCCCGCGACATGGCCGTGCGCCCCACTCTTGATCAATCCATTGACATCAATACATCGAACTCAAAGCTTGCTCCCAACCGCTACAGGCTATCTATTGAAGGCAACATAATCCACATCGACTCCCCACTCGCGGGCCAGCATCAGCAGCGAAACATCGCCCTCGCCGTCGCGACAGCGCTCGAACTCCGCGCCAACCACAGCATCGCCATCCCGGACACTGCCATCGAGCAGGGTGTCCGCGTCACCGAGTGGCCCGGTCGCCTCGAGTGGATCGCCTCCCCATCCGGCCATGCGCCTCTTCTGCTCGACGTTGCCCATAACCCTGCAGGCGCCTGGGCCCTCCGCGCCGCTCTCGCGCAGCTCCCCGACGAGCTCCCCCGCACGCTGATCTTCTCCTGCCTCTCCGATAAGCAAATCGGAGAGATGGCCCAGATCCTCTTCCCACTCTTCGACTCCACCTCCGGTGATCCCGCCCGCGCGCACGACCACATCCTCCTCGCGCCCATCCAGAACCCGCGCGCCGCCAACGTTGACGACCTGCTCGCCGCCGCGCAAGCCCTCGGCGTCCCCGCCCACGCCGCCCCGCACGTCCCCGGCGCCCTCGCGCAGGCGCAAGCCATCACCCCACCCCACGGCATCATCGTCGTCACCGGCTCCGTCTTCCTCATCGGCGAGCTCCGCTCCCTCGCTCTCACGCAGACCGCCGCGGCCTCCACCCCGCACGCCGTCCTGCACGGGGACCAACGCTGATGCTGCCCTCCAACTCCTCCGACGAAATCCTGCAGCCTGAAAAGCCCGTGGAAGCGATCGTGCCGCAGCGCTCTCCCGTCCCGCTCGCTCTCCGCTGGCTCACCTACCTTCTCCTCCTTCCACTCATCGCGCTCGCGACGATCATCTTCGGGTCCATCTCCCTCCTCGCCGGCCTCTGGGACAAGGACGGCAGCCAGCAGCACGTCATCGCCCGCCAGTGGTCCCGCGTCCTTCTGCGCCTCACTCTCTCCCCCGTCTCCGTCGAAGGCCTCGCCTTCCTGCAGCCGCTTCGCCGCGAAGGCAGCCGCCGCCCCGTAGCCGTCTTCGCCAGCAACCACCTCAGCTACTTCGATACCCCGATGCTCTTCGCGAACCTGCCCTTCCAGTTCCGCATCCTCGCCAAGGCCCCGCTCTGGAAGATCCCGTTCATCGGCTGGTATCTGCAGCGCTCCGGCCAGGTGCCCATCGATCAGAGCTCCTCCCGCGCCGGCGTCGCCAGCCTGGGCCGCGGTATCAAAACCCTGCAGAGCGGCCTCCCCCTCGTCATCTTTCCCGAAGGCGGCCGCACCGAAGACGGCCAGCTCCAGCCCATGGTCGCCGGCGCCGCCTGGATGGCCATCAAGGCCCAGGTGCCACTCGTCCCCCTCACTCTCATCGGCACCTACGAGCTCCTCCCCATCCACGTCTACGCCCTACGCCCGCGTCCGCTGAAGCTCGTCATCGGCCAGCCCATCCCCACCGCCGGCCTCTCCACCCGCGACGCAGACGCCCTCACCGAGCGCCTCCGCGCCGAGATTCACCGCACCTACATCGCCCACCACGGCTAACCCCGCCGCGTCCCGCTGAGCCCTCGATACAATCGCCCTTGTGATCGCCCACCTTCGCGGAACCATCCTCAGCAAATCGCCCAGTGCGGTGATCGTCGACTGCGGCGGCGTCGGCTACGAGCTCGCCATCTCCGTCTCCACCTTCACCGAGCTCGGCCCCGAAGGCAAAGAGACCCGCCTCCACGTCCACACCCACGTCCGCGAAGACGCACTCTCCCTCTTCGGCTTCTTCGAGCTCACCGAAAAGCGCCTCTTCGAACGCCTGCTGACCATCTCCGGCATCGGCCCCAAGCTCGCCATCACGGTCCTCAGCGGCATCTCCGCGGACCGCCTCGTCGGCGCTATCCGCGCCGGCGATCACGCCACGCTGACCAAGATTCCCGGCATCGGCAAGAAGACCGCGGAGCGCGTCGTCCTCGAGCTCAAGGACAAGCTCGACGACATGACCGGCGCCACACCCCAGAGCACCGCCGCTCCGTCCCTCGGCGCCGTGGCCGACGACGTCCTCTCCGCCCTGGTCAACCTCGGCTACCCGCGCCCAATCGCCCAGAAAGCCGTAGAGTCCGCCGCGAAAGACTCATCCGTGGCTGCTGATTTCGAGCGCCTCTTCCGCGCCTCGATGAGCGCCGTGCGCTAACCAAAAAGGTTGCGCGTACCGAGAGAACTAAGCCCGTCGCCGGTACCGCACGCTGAACTCGTACCCCGGATTCGCCGGATACAGCTCAGCTACCAGCCGCAGCCGCGCCGCCAGCGCCGCCGGCGCCAGCAGCGGATACTCACGCTCCCGCAGCTCCGAATAGTCCAGGTCCAGCGCCAGCGACAGCAGGTAGATCGCCACCGCATCTGAGAACGCCGCCTCCAGGAACGCCGCGCGCTCCTTCTCATCCGTCACTGCCGGCGTGCTCGAGGCCGCCAGCGCAATGCTCGCCACCTGCCCCGTCGATCCCCCCGAGAACGGCCGTACCTTCGCCGCGAAGCCGCTGCTCCGGCGCGAGACCGTAGCCCCCGGAGCCTCTGCCTGCGCCCTTGGATCCAGCCCGAACGCCAGGTTCCGCGACTCCCACGCATCCAGGCTCGTCTCGCCGCGAGCCCCGTCCAGCGCCTGCTGCCACGCCAGCGCCGCGAACCGCTCCGGAACCCCCGTCGCATCCGTAAACGCGTGCGCCACGTTGATAAAAAACTCAAAACTCAGGGCAAACCGATCGCCCATCAGCCGCGTGGAGATAAACACCCCGCGATTCCCGCTGCCCAGCTCCACATTCCGGTGGCAGATCGCCGCCTCGCCCAGGTCCTCGCTCCACGCCCGCGCGACCATCGCCTGCTCCGGCGCTGCCTTCTTCACCGCGGGCTCAGCCTCACCCTCAGCCCCCTCGGCCGGCTCGCGCAATGCCAGCGGCACAAAGTAGTACGTATTCGTCCCCAGACCCGCGGCAATCGCCGACGGAACCGCCTCCAGCATCCTGTCCAGATCCGGCCCCGGCACGCCCGTCTCGCCAAACGTGGCAAAACGCACGCCGTTCGCCGACTCCCGCACCTCCGCCTCGCCCGCCACCTGGGTCGCGCGCACCACCTGCTCGCGCCGCGCCGCGCTGCTCACCTGCCCACTCTGCAGCCCGTCTGCCATCCGTTTATTCTACTTGAGATGGCTTCTTCGAATCATGTCGATCGTGCCCGCCGCGAAGGCGTTCTCCTGGGCATCCCCCTGGGCGACCTCGGCTGGTTCCAGTCCCTCCTCATGGGCACCGCCGCCGGTTTCGCCGCCTTCTTCGCGACCACCTTCCTCTCCATCATCGCCCTTCTGGTCTACAGCGGCGCCACCCACCACACGGTCGATTTCGCCTGGTCCTACAAGCGCGTCGGTTTCCCCGTCGGCCTTGCCGTCCTCGTGTTTTCCCTGGGCTTTCTCGCCGTGCAGTGGGCCAGGCGCATGCGCCGCAAACCCCACCGGGCCTAAACCACGCCCAGACCACGCCCGGCCCGCGCCTGGACAACGCGTCCCATCCCCCGCACCCCCTCTCCGCCCGCGAGACTTCGCCCCGGCCCCGCACGTACACTGATCATCTGCTCTGAAATCGAATCCCT
>DATLMQ010000208.1:0-4545 GCA_035537215.1 Acidobacteriaceae bacterium | reverse complement strand
CGGCGTGCTCGGCGCGCTCAATCGCGTGTACCTGAACATCGGTCTCTTCAGCGAGGAGTGGCTCTTGCACTTCCGCCCCCTTGTCGGTGGTCAGGCAGTAACGCCTATCGAAATCGCCGCTGCGGAACGCAACTCCGTCTTCTGGCGAGCCACAGAGCTCCAGACCCCCGACATGGCGCTCTTCTTCCTCAAGAGCACCGCTCCTCACCACCTCAAGGACGCCCCCGGCGGAGCCGCCTTCCTCACCAAAGACCAGGCGCAGCTCGATCACGGCAAAACTGTATTCGCCGAGCGCTGCGCTCGCTGCCACTCCAGCAAGATTCCCCAGCCCGCGCAGGGACTCGATCCCAACGGCTGCTCGGGCAGGGAATACCTCAACTGCTGGAATCGTTACTGGGCTTGGACCAAGACCGAAGACTTCAAGTCAAAGATGCGCACCATCGTGCATCAGCCGGATTTCTTGGTCGATAACTATCTCTCCACCGATCAGCGCATTCCCGTCACCCTGCTGCGCACCAACGCCTGCAGTTCGCTCGCCACCAACGCCATCGGCGGCAACGTCTGGGATAACTTCTCCTCGCGCACCTACAAGGACCTTCCCTCCGCCGGCACCATCACCGTCTTCCAGCCCTACACCGGAGCCTCAAGCACCTACGTCCTTCCCGCAGGAGGACGTGGATACACGCGCGTGCCTTCCTTGATCAGCGCGTGGTCCACCGCGCCCTTTCTCCTCAACAACAGTGTCGGCACCTTCGATCCGAGCCCCTCCGTCGAAGCCCGCATGCATTCCTTCCAGGACTCCATCGAGAAGATGCTCTGGCCCGAGAAGCGCGACCACGACAGCGTGCTCGGGGACCGCGTGCCGGGAACCATCGATCGCACCACCCAGACCAGCTACATTCGCATCCCCGCCGGCTTTCTCCCTCCGAGCTTCCGCCCCTTGCTCAGCCCCGCGCACCGCCTCCTGCCCGCGGTGTTCGGCGAGGAAGACATCGTCCTCGGCCCCATTCCCAAGGGAACTCCTGTAGGTCTGCTCGCCAACCTCGACCTGCTCGGCGAGGGTCTCGGCCCCGCCGATAAGCTGAGACATCAGGAGAAAGTGCTCCGTCTGCTCGTTAAGATGAAACACGATCTATCCGCTCTGCCTGCCAACGGCAGCGACGAGGACGCCCGCCGCATCTTCTCCAACCTCGTCCCGGAGCTGCTCGCCCTCAGTAAGTGCCCGGATTACGTCGTGAACCGCGGTCACTACTTCGGCACATCCTCGCTCCCCGACGAACCGGCCATGGACGACGCTGACAAGCGCGCTTTGATCGAGTTCATCAAGACCTTCTAGGATCGCCGCGCCCACCGCAGCTCCGCCCCACGCGGGAACCATTCACTGCCAGGAGCCACGACATCCGGGAACCCATTGGCTAACGGATGGCGTACCGTCTCATGGTGCGTGACGAAGCCCGCTCACATCCAGCCAAGTGCGAATGCGTCAGAGTGTTCTGCGAGGCGGAGACTTACAACGCAGCGCCGGCATTCAGCCGCAGCCGAGCCATCCATTCAACTAGCTGCCGCTTCCTGGATCACTCACAGGAAAAGGTGGCGGAGAGACAGGGATTCGAACCCTGGATACCTTGCGGTATACGCGCTTTCCAAGCGCGCGCCTTCAGCCACTCGGCCATCTCTCCATCAAAGAACGACTTCCTGAATCTACCACAGCCAGCCGGGGAGTCCGCCTCACCGGAGCACTCACAGCGATCCCAAAGCCACCCACCCCCACACCGAAAGTAGCGCCGTACTGTTCAAACTCAACCCCGAAACGGAAACCCGTCCCAAAGCCAACCCGCACCCCAACCCCTGCCAACGACAGCCAGGCCCCGCCTCTCCCAACCTCACTACATAACCTACGTCCGATAACACATATTCTGTATCATGCTTGTCGCTGCCGCCCGGGAACCCTATGCCTTCACCCATTCTCCATACCCCTCGATCGCCGCCGCCGGCGCCACATTGAACCACGCGTCCCCGATCGTTTTGTCGCGATCCCCAAAGACCGGCTTCTCCGAGTCCAACCCGTACCGCGCCCACAGCGGCCTCGCACCCTTCCGCGCCACCAGGTGCCGGCCCTCCGGCGTATCCCGCCCGCCTGCGATCGCCACATCCTCGATCGCATGTCCGTTCAACCACGCGATCCCGCCGCCACAGCCTCTCTCACCGCTCCTCCTCGCCCGTCGCCAGTGCCGCGGGTTCATAGTTCCGCGCCGCCACTGGCTTCAGCGTCAGCGCATCTACGTGCTGTCCCCTGGGCCACCAGGGGCCATACCTGGGCCCATCCACCGTTGGCAGCCTGTTCTCGTTATCAGACACAAAGCTCTGCTCCCGCACCCTCGCTAGCCCCCTTGCGCGCAGTCAACGTCACTTCGCCTCTCGCAACGCCCATCCCGCCAGGTCCACCGCCGCGGCAAAGTCCTTGTACTCCTTGGGCAGCTTCCGCCCGTCCGTGTACTCGTTGTACAGCCAGGGGTCCACCACCGCATACACGGTTCCCTTGCCCACCTTCGCTACCGCCATCAGCGTGTCGCCCTTATCCGTCAGCACCGCCTTCGCCGGTCCGGTCGCCGTAATCGTGCAGATCTCCTTCATGTACACCTGCAGCTCTTCCGGAAACACCCCTCCCGTCCCCGCTGGAATCTTCAGCATCCCCTGCTCGAACTGCCGCCCCTCCACCGTATTCCGCAGCACCGGATTGAAGTGAATCCCGAACCGCTCGCTCAGCGTGTTGAAGTGCTCGAACTCCGAGTTCGTCTTATCGTTCTGCATCAGCAATAGCACGCCGCCTGCACGCACCCACGCCTCAATCGCCTCCCCGCTGGCCTGGTCCATAGAGTGCGGCGCAGGATTCTTCGCCGGGATATCCGGCGACGCCAGGATGTACACCTTGGTCCCGCGCAGACTCTCCGCCGTCGGTGCAGCCGTCAGTTCGCCCAGCCGGACCCCATACCGCTGAAACGCCCTGCCGAAGAACGCGAACCCCGAGTTCTGGTCGTCGCTCCACTTGTAGTGAAACAGCTCCGTCTGCCCTTCCGCATTCTTGCGGGTCTGCGAGTTGAACCACGCATCCACCAGCACCCGCTCGCCCTGCGCGGAAGCTTCCGTGGCCGCCTGCTGCATCTCGCTCGCCGCCAGCAGAAACGCCCCCACGCCCTTCGAATCGTTATCCCCCACCGCCTCGTGGACGTAGTAGTCGTAATCCCCTGCCCGGTACGGCTTCCCTCCCAGCCCGCTCACCTTCACCGTGCCGTGCAGCGTCACCGCCCCATCCCCCGCGCGCGTCACGAACGCCTTCTCCAGCCCGTTCCACCCGCGTACCGCATTCGTCTCGTACCGTGGTGGCAGATACCCCAGCCGCACACCCTTGGCCAGCGCATACACAAACATCGCGCTCGCCGAAGCCTCGCGAAAGTTCTTCTCGCGCCCTCCCTTGTCCAGCACATCCCACCACAGCCCCGTCGCCGCGTCCTGGTACTTCGCCACCGCCCCTGCCACCTGCTCCAGATCGGCGATCAGCTTCGCCCGCTCCGAACGCTCCTCCGGAAACCACGGCAGCGTATCCACCAGCGCCATCGCATACCATCCCATCGCCCGTGCCCAAGCCTCCGGCGACAACCCCGTCTGCGTATCTGCCCACGGCTGTTCCTTGCTCGCGTCCCAACCATGCCGCAGCAGCCCCGTCTTCGGATCGCGCATGTGTTCCTGCATCAGCAGCAACTGCTTCGCAATGTCCTCAAACGCCGCATCCTGCTGGAACGTCCTCGCATATGCCGCCCGAAACGGCTCTGCCATGTACGCTCCGTCCAGCCACATCTGCTGCGGATACACCTGCTTATGCCAGAACCCGCCCTCCGCATTCCGCGGCTGCGTCTCAAACTGCTCCCACAGGAACTTCGCCGCCTTCGCATACCGTGCCTCCCCGGTCACCCGATAGCACAGCAGCACCGCCCGCCCCGGCTCCAGGTTGTCCAGCGTATGCTGCCCCGCATCGAACCCCTTCCCCGGCTCCATGCTGACGTTCCCCTCCTTGTCGACCCAGCGGTCCACCGTCGCCTTGATGTACGCGAAGTTCTCGCCATCCGCGGTCACCTGCCACTGTGCCGCCATGCCATCCAGCAGCGTGCCCACCTCATACGCCCACGCCCCCGGTCGAGCCTGCGTCGGAATCACTCCCGCCGGCCACATCGTCCGCACCGTGGAAGCCATCCCCGCGCCATCCGCCTTCGCCTGCCGAGCCACATTTCCCGCCGCAGCCGAACCTGCCTTCGCTCCCTGCCCCGCGCACACCGCCGGCCCCATCACGACCAGCGCCGACACCACCCCTGCTGCAAACATTACCCGCCTCATCGTCGACAAGCCTCCGCCCGTCATCGCAGCTTACGCAGCCGGTTCGCCTCCGCCACCGGATCCCACCCATCGCCGCCGGCCAGCAGCGCCCCCGGAGTCAATCTCTTCTCTTCCTCGGCCGTGAGCTCCGGTGAACTCACAATCCTGTGCCCTCCA
>DATLMQ010000207.1:0-5669 GCA_035537215.1 Acidobacteriaceae bacterium | reverse complement strand
CATCCAGCCGCCTCGCCCCAAGCGTCTTCCATGCCGCCTCGCCCAGCACCGCGCGAAAGTCCGTCGTCACCTTCAGGTCGCGGCCCTCGTTCAGCTGCTCGTCCTCCAACCCCGGCCAGCGGCCATACACCTTGCCGCCCTTCACCCCGCCGCCCAGCACAAACATCACATTCGCGTGCCCGTGATCCGTTCCGCCCGTTCCGTTCTGCCGTGCCGTGCGTCCGAACTCCGACATCGTCACCAGCATCACGTCTTCCGCCCCATCGCCCAGGTCATGCCAGAACGCCGCAATCGCCCCCGAAAACTCCGTCAGCCGATTCGCCAGCTGTCCCGTCGCCGCGCCCTGGTTCTGATGCGTGTCCCATCCACCCACATCGGAAAACGCCGCCTCCACCCCAAGGTTCGCCTTCATCAGCTGCGCAATCTGCCTCAGGCTGTTCCCAAACGCCGTGTTCGGATACACCACGCCCGCCGCAGGCTTGTACCGTGCCGGATCCGCGGCCTTCAGCATCTTCACCGCCTCAAACGTCTCGCGCCCCGTTCCATGCAGCACAGCATCCGCACTCTCGTCGTACATCGCCTGGAACGCATCCGACGCCACCGTGGTCTGCGGCCCCCGGCCCCCCACCGAAAAATCCGCAAGGTTCGCCACCGCCACCGCCGGCACCTTCCCCTGCAGCGTCCGCGGCACCTGCCCGCTCAGCGCCACAGCCCTGAACGGCGACCCCTTCTCCTGCACTTCCTCCGCCTGCAGCGCGCGATTCAGCCATCCATCGCTCGTCGCCTTCACCCCCGGCGTGCCCGACTCCATGTAATCCTGCGCATCGAAATGCGACCGCGTCGCATCCGGCGACCCCACCGCCTGCACCATCGCCAGGTGCCCCGCATCGAACATCGGCTTCATCGCCGCCATGGCCGGATGCAGCCCGAACATTCCGTCCAGCTCCAGCAGCTCGCCCTGCGGAATCGCGATCGTCGGCCGCATCGCGTAGTAGTTCTTCTCCGCATACGGCACCACCACGTTCAGCCCGTCGCAGGCCCCGCGCTGGAACACCACCACCAGCCGCTTGCGCGCCGCCGCCGCCCTCTCCACCTCCGCATACACCGCACGCGTCAGAAACGCCGGAACCACCGAGGTCCCCACCAGCGCCAGCGCTCCTCCGCGCAGAAACCCACGCCGCGTCACATTGCCCTGGCGCCCCGCAGCGCGCCCCCGCAGATCGCATCCCCAGTCACTCTCGTCCGTACACCGCACTCGATTCGACACTCGATCTCCTCCGCAGCGCGAAACGAGCATACAGCCGCGCAGTCTTCTTCCTCTCTACCAACGCGTCATCCCGCCTGAAGTTGCGCCGTTCGCTCCTGAAAGCCTCAACCTACACCCGCAGCGCCCCGCCGCCCGCGCGCACAAACCGCCGCACCTCTGCATACTGCAGCAGGATGAAGTTGTCCGTCATGCCCGCGATGTAGTCCGCCACCACCCGCGCCAGCCCCTCGGTCTCCACCTCGGCAAAATAGCTCTCCGGCAGCTGTTCCGGCTCTCTCACCCAAAACTCGAACAACTCCGTCACCACCTCCTCCGCCTTCGCATGCTCCCGCTCCAGCGCCTCGCACGTGTACAGCGTCTCGTAGAGATAGCGCTTCTCCTCCCGCCGCTCCGCCTCCGCCCGCCCCGAAAGCTGCGCCAGCCTCCTCCGCGTCCCCCGCACATCCTCGAGCGTCCTCGCTCCGCTCGCCATCACATTCGCCGCCGTCTGGTGGATCAGGTCCGACATCAGCACCTTCTGCATCCTCTGCAGCGCATCGTGAAACA
The DNA here is from genome assembly GCA_035537215.1 of Acidobacteriaceae bacterium. Taxonomy (GTDB): domain Bacteria; phylum Acidobacteriota; class Terriglobia; order Terriglobales; family Acidobacteriaceae; genus Granulicella. The sequence goes on along the minus strand of DATLMQ010000207.1, from coordinate 3,856 downwards.
GGTACTTCTCCTCCACCTCCGGATTCGTCTCCTGCACCTTGCTGTACCCGCGCCCCAGGATCCCCACATGCGCCCGTATGTGCCCGATCTCCAGCAGCCCCGACTCCACCCCGTCATCCAGGTCCGCCGTCAGGTACGCAATCTCATCCGCCAGGTCGATAATCTGCGCCTCCAGCGGTGGCTGCTCCTCCAGCATGTACTCCGCCAGCTCCGGATGCGACTCCACGTCGTAATCCCGCGAGTGCTTGATGATCCCCTCGCGCGTTCCCAGCGTCAGGTTCAACCCGCGGTGCCCCGCGTAGCGCTGCTCAAACCGCTCTACAATCCGCAGCGCATGCAGATTGTGGTCGAACCGCAGCCCATGCCCCTGCAGGCATCGATCCAGCGCCCTCTCCCCCGCATGCCCAAACGGCGGATGCCCGATGTCGTGCACCAGCGCCAGCGTCTCCGCCAGGTCCACGTTCAGCCCCAGCGCCGCCGCCACCTGCCGCGCCACCTGCGCCACCTCGATCGTGTGCGTCAGCCGGCTGCGAAAGTGATCCGACGCCCGGCTCGTGAACACCTGCGTCTTTCCCGCCAGCCTCCGAAACGCGCGCGATTGCACCACGCGATCCCGGTCCCGCTCAAACGGCGACCGCCCATCACCCGCCGGAGCCGGAAACGCGCGCTCCGCGAGCCGCTCTTCCTCCGCCCCAAAGACTCCGCAACCGCGTAGGTCATACCTCACGAAATCGAGTGTAGCCTGCAACTCCACCGCTACGGGCAGCACGCCCCGGCCCCGGGCCCCACCGATCGAGAACTCCCAGCTCCCAGCTCACACGTCCCAGCCCGGAACTTCCAGCTCGGAACTCCCCACTCGAAGCTCCCCACTCGGAACTTCCAACTCGGAACTACAAGCTCGGAACTCCCCACTCGTCGCACAAACCCGGACCACCGCCGAAGCTGCGTTCTCTACTTGCCCGGCCCATTGCCCACATGCGCCAACCGCACCCGCGCGCTCTCCAGCTTGCGCTGCACCTTGGCCACATCCGCCGGATCCGCCTCCGGCGGCAGCGACGTCGCATACTGCTGCAGCGACCGCTGCCACTCCTCCACAGCCTGCGGCAGCTTTCCGTTCTTGGCCTCAATCTCGCCCAGGTGATCGCGCACCGTCGGATCATTGCCCATCCGCAGCGCCGCCTTGCGCGCATAGTCTTCAGCCAGCGCATACTGCCCCTGCTTGTAGTACGCCCACCCCAGCGAATCCAGATACGCCGCGTTCTGCGGATCGAAGCTGACTGCCTTCTTCAGCATCGCAATCGCCTCTTCCAGCTTCTGCCCACGCTCGGCCAGCATGTATCCCAGGAAGTTCTGCAGTGGCGCGAAGTTCGGCGCCAGCTCCAACCCCTTGCGCAGATCGTTCTCTGCCTGGTCCATCAGCTTCTGCCGCTCCGCCAGCGTTCCCCTGTAGTACAGAACAAACGCCTTCTCCTCCGGCTTCTTCGCCAGCGCGTCGGCCTTGTCCAGCGTCTCCGCCGCATCCTTCCACCGCTTCGCCCGGACATTGATGTCCGCGATCGTGAAGAACGCATCGCGGTCGTCCGGCGTTCCCGTCAGCTGCGCGTTCGCCAGCTTCAACCCCTCATCCACCTTGCCCGCATCCGCCAGCTGCCGCGCATACGTCAGCTGCAGATCGTGGTTGGTCGGCATCGCCTTCGCCGCGGCCGCCGCCACGTCCAGAGCCTTGCCCCACTGGTGCGCATCGCGGTACGCGTCCACCATGCCATCGGACCCGCGCGCCTGGAAGTCCCCGCCCAGCCCCTGCATCTCCTTGTACGCCGCCACCGCATCGTCGGTGTGATTCGCCTCGCGATTCACAATCGCCAGCCGGTCCAGAAACAGCGCCCGGTTGCTGCGGTCCGCATCCGTGTACTTCCCATCCGGCGGCAGCGTCGAGCTCAGAATCCCCTTCAGCGTCTTGATCGCTTCATCGAAGCGGCCCAGCGCGTCATACACCAGCGCCTCGTTATAGTTCAGCTCGACATTGTCCGAGACCAGCGCACTCGCCTTCTTCAGCGTCGCCAGCGCCTGCTCGTAATGGCCCTGCTGCCGCTGAATGTCCGCCTCGCGAATCAGCGCCTGCGCATCCTGCGGATCCGTTCCCAGAATCTGCGAGTAGATCTTCGCCGCCGCGTCCATCTCGCCCGCCGCGGTCAGCGCCGCCGCCAGCCCCCGCTTCGCATCCGTATTGTCCGGATCCTCATCCAGCGCCGCCTGGTACGCCGTCGCCGCATCCTTCGGCCGCTTCAGCTGGTCATAGATCCCCGCCAGCGCAAAGCTCACCCTCGCGCTGCGGTCGTCCTTCGGCACACCCTCAATCACCTTCGCCGCGCGCGCCAGGTCGCCCTGCTCCGAGTACAGCCGCGCCATGCTCAGCACGACCTCCTCCGACGACGGGTCGATCTTCTGCGCCGTCTTGAACTCCGCCTCCGCCTTCACCGAATCGTGCGACAGCCCGTACAGCTGCCCCAGCAGAAGGTGCGTCTCCAGGTCGTTCGGCTTCAGCTTCGCAATCCGCTCGTACTCCTTGATCGCGGCCTGCAGCATCTCCGTCGACTGCGGCCCCTGCCCGTCCCCCAGCGACCGCAGGTACACATGCCCCAGCAGCGTGTGCGCGTCGATGTCCTCCGGATGCCGGTTGATCTGCTCCTGCGCCGCCGCCACCGCCTCGCGTATCCGGCCCAGCCGGAAGTACAGGTTCGCCAGCCCGTTCTGCAGCGTCGTCGAATCCGGATCCGCCACCAGCGCCAGCTTGTACTGCTCAATCGCCTGCGTCGCCAGGTCCTGCCGCCCGTTCGCGACCGCCTGGTTCTCATAGATCTTCGCCAGGCCATAGTGGTAGTACGCCGCCGCCCGGTCAGCCTTCGCGGCCTCCCCTGAAGCCGCCGCAGGCGCAGCCGCAGCCGCGGCTGCCGGCGCATGGGTATGCAGAGTAGGTGCTGGGGCCTGAGGAGCGGGTGCAGCTGTCTGTGCCTGTGCAGCAAACGCCGGCGCCAGCAGAGCGCAGCCCATCGAAAGGGCTGCCGCGCGAACAATCTTCGTCATAGAGAGGTCCTGGGCGACTGCAGGGGTCGGGTTCACTCGCTCCATCCTCCTTAGACTGTACTCCACGGACTTTCGGTTCGCCCCGCCCGTTTTGCCCCTCCGTCTACCCCATACAGGCCATCCCGTTTACCCGTGTCGAAAGTGTCGGATCCCGGTAAATACCATCGCCAGCCCCAGCCGATCCGCCGCCGCCACAACCTCCGCGTCCCGCACCGATCCTCCCGGCTGGATGATCGCCGTCGCCCCCGCCTTCGCAATCGCCTCCACCCCGTCCGCAAACGGAAAGAACGCATCCGAAGCCGCTACCGTTCCTGCCAGCGGAAGCACCGCCTTCATCGCCCCAAACCGCGCCGCGTCCACCCGGCTCATCTGCCCCGCTCCGACCCCCACCGTCTGCCCGTATCCACCCTCCACTCGCGCATACACAATCGCGTTCGACTTCACGTGCTTGCACACCTTCCAGGCAAACTGCAGCGCCTCCGCCTCGTCCGCCGTCGGCTTCCGCTGCGTCGCCACCGTGACGCTCTCCGCCGTGGTCACCGCCCGGTCCTCATCCTGCAGCAGAAACCCGCCCGAGATCTGTTTCAACACCGGCCCAGGCTCCCCCGCCTTCACCCGCAGCAGCCGCAGATTCTTCTTCGCCGCAAACACCTCCAGCGCCTCCGGCGTAAACTCCGGCGCCACCACCGCCTCCGCAAACAGCTTCGCAATCTGCATCGCCGCCGGCGCGTCCACCGGCCGGTTGATCCCGATCACGCCCCCGAACGCCGAT
>DATLMQ010000206.1:0-2987 GCA_035537215.1 Acidobacteriaceae bacterium | reverse complement strand
GGGGGAGGGATGCGGACGACGGTGGCGCGGCAGGAGCGGAGGGGGCCGCAGGCGATGGGGTGGAGCTGCTTGTCGAGGCAGACCTGGACGGCGGTGAGGAAGTTGCTGCCGCAGCTGAGGGTGAGGCTGGAGCGGGGGATGGAGGGGTTGGCGGCGGTGAGGAGGGAGAGGATGTCGCCGGGCGGGAGCATGAGGACGGTTTTGAGCCCGGCGAGCCGGGGAGGGACGGTGACGGAGTGGAAGGCGGAGCGGGCGGCCTGGAAGAAGGCGTCGGGGGCGAGGCCGGAGCAGGTGCCGTGGGTGTGCCACTCGTGCTCGAGGAAGGATTGGTCGGGGTAGATGTCGCTGTACTGGGACGGGTTGGCGGGGCCGGGGGCGGAGGTGCAGTTCTCGGGGTAGGTGCCGTTGGTGTTCTGGGGCCAGAGGCCGTGGAGGACAAAGGCGCGGTGCTGGGCGCACTCGGCGGCGGAGGGGTGGGTGGAGCAGAACTCGGGGGACCAGGAGAGGTTGAGGAGAAAGAAGTCAAAGCCGGGGGTGGCGGAGGGACGGGCGCGGCGGGGGCGGGCTGCGAGGTTTTCGGAGGAGTTCCGGGCGGCCGGATGGAAGGGGGATGCTGCGGCTGGTTGGCTGGCGGGGGACGCGGCCGGCCGGGAGTTGCAGGCGGTGAGTGGAAGAAGGAGGAGCAGCAGGGTGGGGAGGGCTCTCGTCTTCATGTGGGGGCAGGATAGCAGTGTGGGTGGGGTGGGCGGGTGGGTGCGGCGGAGGCGGTCGTTCCAAGGCGGGACATCGCGGAGATACGGGGGTCTCTCGGCTGCGTCGGGGCTGAGAGGCGACTTCGGTTGAGATGAGGATGTGGGGTGTGGGTTAGAAGGGCGGGGGTAGATGTCTTGATGTGGGAATAGGGCGCGTGACAACATCTGTTGCAACGAGTAATGTTTGAACAGATGGTTGCCAAGAGCCAAAGCGGACGCAAGGTCGGGAGCCTGGAAGAGAGCACCTTCACGGAGCTGTTGCGGACGGTGGATACGCTGTCGCGGGGGCTGGTGGGGGTGCTGAAGGGGGAGGAGCTTTCGGCGACGCAGTACAACGTGCTGCGGATTCTGCGGGGGGCTCCGGAGGGGCTGGCGTGCGGGGTGATCGCGGACCGGATGATCACGCGGGAACCGGATGTGACGCGGCTGCTGGATCGGCTGGAGAAGCGAGGGCTGATCTCGCGGTGCAGGGAGACCAAGGACCGCAGGGTTGTGCAGGCGCGGATTACGGACGAGGGGCTGGCGCTGCTGGGGCGGCTGGATGGGCCGGTGCTGGAGGCTCACCGGGCGACGCTGGGGCATATGCCGGCGGAACGGCTGGAGGGTTTGAAGGAGCTGCTGCGGGCGGCGCGGAAGGAGGGTGGGTAGCGGGTTGATGGTGCAACGGCAAAGGGCAAGGGCAAAAGCGGATCCTCCGCCTTCGGCGAAGGATGACAACCAGAGGGGCAAGGGCAACGGCAACAGCAAGGGCAACTGCAACTGCAAGGGCAACTGCAAGGGCAAGAGCAAGGGCTAAAAGCAGATCCTCCGCCCGAGGCGAAGGATGACAAACAGAAAAGGGAGATGAAGACGATGAGCACACAGACGATTACGCCGCAGGCAGCAACGACAACCACTTGGAACATTGACCCGGTTCACTCGGTGGCGGAGTTCAAGGTGAAGCACATGATGATCTCGAACGTGAAGGGGCAGTTCACGGGGGTGAAAGGTGCCCTGACGCTGGAGGAGGCGGAGGTGACGCGGTCGACGGTGAAGGCTTCGATCGATACGGCAACGATCAGCACGGGCGATGCGGGGCGGGATACGCACCTGAAGAGCGCGGAGTTCTTTGATGCGGAGCAGTTTCCGACCATGGAGTTCGTGTCGACGGGTGTGACGCGGAAGGGCGATGACGAGCTGAAGGTGACGGGCGACCTGACACTGCATGGCGTGACCAAGCCGGTGGTGTTCGCGGTGGAAGGGCCGACGGCTCCGGGCAAGGATCCGTGGGGGAACACGAAGATCGGGCTGGTGGCGACGACGAAGATCAATCGCAAGGACTTCGGGCTGTCGTGGAACGCGGCGCTTGAGACCGGCGGCGTGCTGGTGGGCGAGGACGTGACGATCACGCTGGAGCTGCAGCTGGTGAAGGCGTAAGGGCATAGGGTGTTGCAGGGAAGGGCCGCCGGGCGAGAGGAAGAGCTTTCGCCCGGCGGTTCGCAGGGAAGCAGGTGAAGGGCGGCGACCGTTGGTGTGGCCGCGGAAGGAGTTGGCCGTGATTACTGTTCGGAGGAGTGAAGAGAGAGGACACGCAAACCATGGATGGCTGGACAGCCACCACACGTTTTCGTTTGCGAATTTCTACGATCCGAAGCATATGGGGTTTCGGAGCCTGCGGGTGATCAATGAGGATCGCGTGGCGGCGGGGCGCGGGTTTGGAGCGCATCAGCACAGGGACATGGAGATTCTGAGCTATGTGCTGAGCGGAAAGCTGGCGCACAAGGACAGCCTGGGGCACCAGGAGGAGTTGGGGCCGAATGAGGTGCAGCGGATGTCGGCGGGGTCGGGCGTGACGCACAGCGAGTTCAATCCGTCAGGGACGGAGCCGGCGCACTTTCTGCAGATATGGATAGAGCCGGCGACGACGGGAACGACGCCGAGCTATGAGCAGTTTGCGTTCGACCCGGCGGAGAAGAAGGGACGGCTGAAGTTGCTGGCCGGGCCGCAGGGCGGGGCGGGCGCGGCGACGATCCACGCGGATGCGAAGGTGTGGGTGTCGGAGCTGGCGGAGGGCGAGACGGTGACGTATCCGCTGGGTGCGGCTCGATATGGCTGGCTGCATGTGGTGCGCGGCGCGGTGACGGTGAACGGGACCGCGCTGCGGACGGGCGATGCGGTGGCGGTGAGCGCGGAGGAGGCGCTGACGGTGACGGGAGCGAGCGGTGAGGCGAGTGAGGTGCTGTTGTTCGACCTGGC
>DATLMQ010000205.1:0-2935 GCA_035537215.1 Acidobacteriaceae bacterium | reverse complement strand
GACGGTGGTGGTGGGGATCGGTGGGGTGGGGCTGGGGCTGGGGATGCGGGGTTGTGGTTTTTGGGTTTTGGGGTGGAGGGTGGGGGGTTAGGGGGTGGGGCGGGAGCCTTGGATGAGGATCTCGACGAGGCGTTTGGCGCTGGGCTGCCAGTCGGGCATGGCCGAGACGTTGGAGACGCCGGCGAGGGCGCGGAGGAGGTCGAGGGGCTCGACGTCGGGGCGGATGTCGCCGGTTTCCATGGCGCGGTGGACGAGGGAGATCATGGCGCCTTTGATGAGGGCGCCGGAGGTTTCAAAGAGGCGTGAGGGGCCGCCGACGAGGGTGTTGAGGGCGGGGGCGATGATGTGCTTGGCGGCGATGTAGCCGACCAGGAGGAGCATCCAGGAGCGGAGGGCCTCCACCGGGGGGAGGGTGGCGGCGAAGTGGCGCTCGGCGGCGGCGAGCTTTTCGACCTCGGAGCGGTAGACGGCTTCGAGGAGGGCGTCGCGGGTGGGGAAGTGGCGGTAGAGGGTGCCGGGGCCGACGCCGGCCTGCTTGGCGACGTCGTCGAGGCTGACGTCGGCGCCGGAGCGGGTGAAGGCTTCCTTGGCGATGTCGAGGAGGCGCTGGCGGTTGCGGAGGGCGTCGGCGCGGGGTTTGCGGGCGGGCGCGGGCTGGGGAGGTTCTGGAGGCATGGAGGAGGGTGCTTGCAAGCGGAGGGAATCTCCGCTTATTATTCCTTTACGGAGACTATCTCCGTTTTATGGCGAACTGGCCGGCCAGTCAAGGGTACGACGGAATGTGGCGCGGAGGGTTGGCGAAGGAGGAAGACGATGACGACGGCGACGATGTTTGGAGCGACTTCAACGACGGATGAGGTGCTGGCGGGCGTGGACCTGCGCGGCAAGCGGGTGCTGGTGACGGGTGTGTCGGCGGGGCTGGGGGTGGAGACGGCGCGGGCGCTGGCGGAGCATGGAGCGGAGGTGGTGGGCGCGGCGCGGGACCTGGCCAAGGCGGAGGCGGCGACGACGGAGGTGCGCGAGGCGGCGGCGGCGGGGGGCGGGAGCTTCGAGCTGGTGGAGCTGGACCTGGCGGACCTGAAGAGTGTGCGGGCGTGCGCGGATGGGCTGCTGGACGCGGGCCGGTTCTTCGACGTGGTGATGGCGAACGCGGGGGTGATGGCGACGCCGCAGGGGAGGACGGCGGACGGGTTTGAGACGCAGATCGGGACCAACCACCTGGGGCACTTTGTGCTGGTGAACCGGATGGCGCCGCTGCTGCGGCGAGGGGGGCGGGTGGTGATGCTGTCGTCGTCGGGGCACCGGTATGGGAATGTGGATCTGGAGGATCCGAACTTCGAGCGGACGGCGTACGATCCGTTTCTGGCGTATGGGCGGTCGAAGACGGCGAACATCCTGTTTGCGGTGGGGTTCGACGAGCGGCACAAGGGACGCGGGGTGCGGGCGGCGGCGGTGCATCCGGGCGGGATCCAGACGGAGCTGGGGAGGCACCTGGACCGGAGCCTGCTGGACGGGATGGTGGAGCAGATCAACCGGCAGAATGCGGCGGAGGGAAAGGCACCGTTTCAATGGAAGACGGTGGCGCAGGGGGCGGCGACGACGGTGTGGGCCGGGGTAGTGGCGGAGGCCGAGGAGGTCGGGGGCCGCTACTGCGAGAACTGCCATGTGGGCCAGATTGTGGCCGACGATGCGGTGATTACCGCGGTGAGCGAGGGCGTGCGGGCGTATGCGCTGGATCGGGCGAACGCGGAGGCGCTGTGGCGGAAGAGTGAGGAGATGGTGGGGGAGCGCTTCTAGCCGGCGGTGATGTTGTGTTTGTGCGAAAAGGCCCGGGCGAGGAGCGCCGGGCCTTTTTGTGTCCGCGGATGTGGCGGAGCTGGTGGCCGGGACGGGGGGCCGGGGCTTGCGGGGGGCGCGGGGTTGCGGGTCAGAGCTGGTGGAGAAGGAAGAAGAAGGCTCCGAGGGCGGCGACGACGGTTCCGGCGAGGGTGGCGGTGATGTAGAGGGCGGCGCGGCGCTCCTGCCCGGGTTTGGGACGGGTGATGCCGACTCCCCAGATGAAACTCTCACTCACGACTTCGGTCAGGGATCTCATATCCAACCTCCGAATGTGAGTATGGGAGGGGAGGACGGGGGGCGATATGCAAATCCTGCGGAGAAGATGAGGGGGCGGCGAGGCGCCTAGCGGACGTAGGTGAAGGTGCCGCAGAGGGTGGTGTTGGAGGCGAGGGCTTCGGGGGTGAGGGAGGGCATGGTGGCGGTGGAGAAGAAGGCGAGCTGGAGGGTGCGGCCTTCGACCCAGGTGACGGCCCACTGGGTCTCTTCGGAGCCGCAGAGGGTGTTTTTGTGGAGGAACTTCTTGTCGCCGGGGATGCTGAGGCGGAAGAGGTTGCCGGCGCCGGGGGAGGCTTCGTCGGTGTGGAAGAGGGTGACGGCTTCGGCGGGGGTGAGGGCGCGGATCTGGGCAATGGGGAAGGAGGCGAAGTTGATGGCGATCTTGATGTCGGAGAAGGCGAGGTCGCCGGTGAGGGAGCGGGCGGTCTTGCTGGCGGCGCGCCAGGCGCCTTTTTCCTGGGCGTGGGCGGGGGTGGTGCAGGGGAGAAGGGCGGCGAGGGCGGCGGCCGCGAGGCGGAGGGCTTGCTTCATGGGTTGAGGATGACATCGGGGGAGGGGTGGGGGCAAATGGGGGTGGGTGGTGAGAGAGAACGGCCAAGGCAAAAGCAGGTTTCCTTCGGGAATGACAACTAGAACTTGCAACTGCAACTGCAACTGCAACTGCAAAGGCAAGGGCAAGGGCAAGGGCAAGGGCTAATGCGGGGATCTCTCCGCTGCGCGGTTTGCGCTCCGGTCGAGATGACGGTTTGGGTGGTGGGGGTTGGGGTGGTGGGGGTTGGGGGAGATTGGGTGGGGGGAGGGCTTAGTTGGGCTCGGGTTG
>DATLMQ010000204.1:0-3393 GCA_035537215.1 Acidobacteriaceae bacterium | reverse complement strand
GTGCTCTGCGGCGAGCGCACAGGATTTGCCTATACCGATGATCTGAGTGCGGAGAAGCTGTTGAAGGCAGCACGCACGGCGGCACTGATCGCCAGCGGGCCGCAAAGGACGCGTGTCGCGGGTTTTCAGGAGACGCGGACACCTCAGCTTTATCCCGTCGCGGGCGTCAGCACGGATGCGGAGATCGCAGCGAAGCTGGAACTGATTGCACGGGCGGACCGCGCGGCACGGGACTTCGACTCCCGCATCGTGCAGGTGCGGACCGGGCTGAACGACGAGCTGCGCCGGATCCTGATCGCAGCGTCGGACGGAACCTTTGCCTCAGACACTCAGCCACTGGCACGACTGAACATTGCAGTGATCGCCAAGGGTGAGCAAGGGACGGCGCGTGGCTCAAGTGGCGGCGGCGGCCGCGTGACCCTGGAGTTTTTCACCGGAACGAAGAGCCCGGAGCACTTTGCGACCGAGGCAGCGCGCACGGCGGTCCTGCAGTTGGGCGCCGTGGCTGCGCCCGCCGGGGAGATGGAAGTGGTCCTGGGGCCAGGATGGCCGGGCGTGTTGCTGCATGAGGCCGTAGGGCATGGTCTTGAGGCGGACTTCAACCGGAAAAAGACCAGCGCCTTTGCGGGATTGATTGGACGGCAGGTGGCGTCGAGCAAGGTGACGGTGGTCGATAACGGCACGATGCCTGGACGGCGCGGATCCCTGAATGTAGACGATGAGGGCAATCCGACACAGGAGACAGTGCTGATCGAGAATGGGATTCTGCGCGGCTACCTTTCCGACAAGCTCAGCGCGCGGCTCATGGGCCTGCCCAATACCGGCAGCGGGCGTCGCGAGAGCTACCAGGCGATCCCGATGCCGCGCATGACGAACACCTACATGCTGGCGGGCGAGGATGCACCGGCGGACATCCTGAAGAGCGTAAAGCGGGGGCTGTACGCGGTGAACTTCGGCGGCGGACAGGTAGATATCACGAATGGCAAGTTCGTCTTCTCCGCAAGTGAGGCATACCTGATTGAAGATGGCAGAATCACTGCGCCCGTAAAAGGCGCGACGCTGGTGGGGAATGGGCCGGAGGCACTGAAATACGTGTCCATGGTAGGCAACGACCTCGCTCTGGATGAGGGCATCGGCACCTGTGGAAAGGCTGGGCAGAGCGTCCCTGTAGGCGTGGGTATGCCTACGATCAAGCTGGACAGAATGACGGTCGGGGGCACGGCACCGTAGGTGCGCTTCCAGGCTGCATCAAGCAACTCGCAACAGACCTTAAGATAAGAAGCGTTAACGTACTGCAACCGCACTCAGAAAGAGATCGCCGATGGCTACCAAAGTCAGTGCACCAACAGAGAAGCTTTACGATTGCGAGGTCAAGCGCCGTCGGCTTAGTTCGACGGGACGAGGCTATGAGCCCTTCTGGAAGGTGAAGACGCTGGAAGAGGCACTGGTGGACGGGGACACGGAGTTTCGGTGCAAGCATTGCCACGGTGCACTGAAGCTGTTCAAGCGGAACAGCGCGAGTGGACCCTCGGCGTACGTGGCGCACAAGCACCGGATTGACTCAGAGTACTGCGCTGCCGGCGCGTACTTCAGGGAAGCCGCGGATGGCAGGGCGACACGGCTGTCCAGCGCTCCTGTGCACTAGTGGTCTGGAGAGCTGACGTGGATGCGACCTCGAAGGTGAGACTGTCCGGGCTGGCAGAGCAGGCGGTCTCCCTCGCCCTGCGGGCCGGAGCCACAGATGCAGAGGCAGTCGCCTTTGAGGGGGACGAGTTTGCCGCGCACGTGAGGCTGGGGGAGATCGATCAGCTCACCGAGTCCGGATCGCGATCGCTTGGGCTGCGTGTGTTCTTCGAGGCGGAAGGCGGGCAGCGGACCGCGAATACATCCACCTCCGATCTCTCCGCGCATGGGATCGAACAGCTCGTCCGTGGAGCGGTGGGGCTTGCCAGAGTGACGGGAGCGGATCCGTTTGCGGGGCTTCCGGAGCGCGAGGCGTTCGGGTCGCTGCCGGTGGACGAGCTGGCGCTGTACTTCGAGGATGTGCACGACATCCCGCCAGCGGAGCGGATTGAGGTGGCGCGGCGGTGTGAGGCCGCGGCGATGGCGGTGGATACGCGGATCCAGAACAGCAAGGGAGCGTCGTTCGACCTGAGTACGTCGCATCGGGTGATGGTGAACTCGCGGGGCTTCAGCGGAGAGTACCGGCGGAGCTACTGCGGGTTTTCGGTGACGCCCATCGCGCAGGACGCCGGTGGGGGGATGCAGTCCGACCACTGGTACTCGAGTGCGCGGACGTCGCGTCTGCTGGCGAGTCCGGAAGAGGTTGGGCGGATAGCCGCACAGCGGGCGTTGCGGCGGCTGGGGGCGCGGCGTGTGCCTACGTGCCACTGTCCCGTGGTGTTTCCGCCAGAGGTGGCACGGGGGTTGATTGGGAACCTGCTGCATGCGGCTGACGGGGATTCCATCTACCGGAATGCGTCCATGTTCGCGGGGAAGCTGGGCGAGCAGGTGGCTGGGGAGAATGTGACGCTGGTGGACGATGGAACGATGGTGTTCGACCATGCGCTTCCGGATGGATCGTCGCTGCGGGTTGGGGGCTTCGGGACGGCGCCGTTCGATGGCGATGGTCTGCCGACGCGGCGGACGGTGGTGATCGAGCGCGGCGTGCTGAAGGAGCTGCTGCTGAATACCTACACCGGGCGAAAGCTGGGGATGGCGTCGAACGGGAAGGCCTCGCGCGGACTGGCGGGAGCGCCGGGAATCGGCGGCGGGAACTACTTCCTCCAGCCGGGCGAGCTTACACAGGAGCAGATTATCGCTGACGTGAAGCGGGGATTGTTCGTGCTGGGCACGATGGGCTTCGGAGTGAACCTGGTGACGGGCGACTACTCGCTGGGGGCGAGCGGGCTGTGGATCGAGGACGGTGAGCTGACCCACGCGGTGGAGGAGATTACGATCGCGGGCAATCTGAAAGAGATGTTCCGGAATATCACCGCGATCGGAAACGATCTCGAATTTCGAGGAGCGGGGGCTGTGCCGACGGTGCGGATCGAGGGTATGACGGTGGCCGGATCGTAGGTACCCCCACCCCCCGTCTTTTTGCGCAAAGTCTTCGAATCAAAGAACTTAGGTGCGGGCTTAGAGTGTCAGAAAGCGCAAAAGTCCCATTTTTTCATGGTCCATCCCGCAAAGTCTTCGAAAGATAGCACTTACATACTGACTTAGATGTCGAGAAGCGGAAAAGTCCCATTTTGCGGTACTGCCATGGTGCAAAGTCTTCAGCAATAACGGCTTACGAGACTGAAAAGGAAAAGCCCGGCAGCTGCCGGGCTTTGTTCTCTTCCTCTTCATTATAGCGGGGGTGTCAAGCGGGGACCGCCGATTCCGGGT
>DATLMQ010000203.1:0-3910 GCA_035537215.1 Acidobacteriaceae bacterium | reverse complement strand
GGCTACGCAGTTTGCACCAATACAACCGGTGGACGCGTAGGTGTAGCTGCCGTTGCCGCTAAAGGTCCAGGGAAAGCTGCTGGAAGGGTTCGAAGTCCAGCCGATGGACCCCTGGCTGAAGTTGCCGTTGACCACGATGCTGTCCGCATGCGCTGGCGAGGGGGCGCAAAGTGCGCCGAAAAAGAGGCTGCTGGCAAGGACGGCGGAGTTGAGGCGTGACATGGATTCCCTGGTAAAGCTCTGAATGGGGGTACGGATCTGGTTTCGGAAATAGATTAGCGCTCGTGGGCCAGCAGGCCGTGTCTCAATTTGAGACGACGTGACGGCTGTTCCATTTCGGAACGGAGGTACATCGGCGCGCTATCGAATATGCGACTACGGCTTGGCATCGCGGTTCGTGATGCTCACCCGGTAGGGCGGGAGTCTGGATTCGGCGGGGTCCTGGGTATAAGTCTCGGAGGTCCTAGCCGGGTCGTAGTTGCGCCAGAGCCAGATCATCTCCTGCGGGAATTCCGCGCCGCCTTCTTTCGCGCTATGTGGACCAACGCCGAAAGAGAAATGAGAGTCGTATCCGGAGAGCTTTAGGGCATTGGACATGCGGATGTTGGCAGCGGGCCAGGAGCCGTAGTGAGGGTTCTCCTGGTCGTTGGCGCCGTCCTGGATCCAGACGCGTATATTGCGGTGCGGCTCGCGGAGAACTTTCTCCGGGTAGTCCTGCCCGCCGTCGGCCACGGTAGGATCCTCATGCCACTGGATGGCGGTGAAGGAGCCGATCCAGGTGATAACGCGGGAGAAAAGGTCGGGCATCTGCCAGGCGGCGTTGAAAGAGCAGATCCCCCCGGAGCTGAGGCCGGTGATCGCGTGTGAGTAGGCGTCGGTGCGCAGATTGTACTTCGCGGCGACGGCGGGGATGAGTTCGTCGCGAAGGAAGCGATCATAGCGGTCCGACACGGTGTCGTACTCGGTGGAGCGCATGGCATCCTTGAGAGTCCGGGACCACTTTTTAGAGTGGGCCTCGACGAACCTGTAGGTGGAGGTGCCGGGTACTCCAGAGATGTCGCCGGGGTTCGTGAAGACCGCGATCATCACGGGGATTTTGCCTTGGGCGATGAGGTTATCGAGGACATTCAGCGCGGGATGGTCGCCGTCACGCTTCGCGTAGCCCTGGCCGTCTTGAAAGACCATGAGGGCGGCCGGCTTCTTGGAATCATACTGAGCGGGAACATATATCCAGTAGTCGGAGACCATGCCCTCGTAGACCTTGCTGGTAATGCTCTGCTTCGTGGAGAGAGCACCTTTAGGAACGCCGGGATGCTCGAGGGAGTCGGCCGTGAGCTGCGGTAAGGGCTTATCGGCGGGCCAGGTGCTTACAGAGGAAGCAGGGGTGGGCTGCTGGGACGGTGCGTTCTGAGCGAGAACGGGCGAGACGAGAGCGGAGGCCCCGGTGAGGACGCAGGAGAGCACGAATACACGAGTCGGCATTGCAAACAAATGTACGCCTGCACTCAGAGTTCGGACGAGACCAGGAGGAAACCGCCCCGGAACTCGGCATAGCCGCGCGATGCCGACAGCGGTATCCGGATTGTTCACGCTTCGTAAGGCGGCATGAGTGAGGCTCGAGTGGTGCATCCTACTGTGTCGGCCGATGACAAAGCTGCTGGACATTTCGGAGGACACGACCGCGTTCCCGTGGGCGAATCGGACCCCGTGGTCCGGCCTTCAGGCGGTGATCGCCGTGATGCTGGCGCTGGTTATTGGCAGGGTCACCGGACATGCGAGTGCAGGCGCGATTGCGGCCGGCGCGGCGTTTACCGTGGGATTCGCGGTTTTCCACGCGGCCCTAGCGTCGACGCTGCTGAGCATGGCAGTCACCACAGTGGGAATGGCCTCTGCAACGCTGGCGGGCAGCTTGGGAGCACCCTGGACTGGCGTCGTGCTGGTGCTCGTAGTTGTCGCGGCAGTGAACTACGGGCTGCTCGCGGGACTAGGACCAACAGAGGGTTGGATAGGCCAGCAATGTGGGGTCTTCCTAGTGGTGGCGAGTTATTTCCCACGTGGACCGCATTATGCGCTGGGGCGGGCCGGCATGGTTCTGGCAGGTGGGGGGCTGCAGATGGTGGTGTTTGCTATTGCTTTTCTGGTGGGGCGGAGGGGCGCGAGACGCGCGGATCCACTGCCACTCCGCCGGGTTCCAGGGCGGCTACGAGAGCTGCAACTGTTGTTATACAAGGAGTTAAAGGGAGGGGAGACGAGTGAGTATGTGGCGCGGCTGGCGCTGACGCTGCTGGTGAGTACAGCGATCTATCGGGTGTTCAAGGTGAGGAACGGGTACTGGATTCCGATGACCGCTCTCCTGGTGTTGAAACCCCAGTGGGGGCACACGCTAAGTCGTGGCATTGCAAGACTTGTGGGCACATTGCTAGGGGCAGGGATAGCACTTGGATTGGCCCGTTTGTTGCCCTTTCCGACCTGGGTTTTGATGGGCTTGGTCGCAGGCTCGGCGTGGGCCTGCTATGCATTACAAGCTGTAAATTATGCGACTTTTAGTGTCTTTATAACGCTTTATATCGTGTTTTTGTTTCGTTTTGGCGGCTTCTCAGAGACGGCGGCGGCGCACATCCGGTTGGCGAACACGGCAATGGGCGGAGGGCTGGCGCTGCTAATCGACGCGGTGTGGGGAGCAGTGCGGCGGCGGCGGATCGCGGAGGGCATGAAGCAGAACGTGGTGGCGAGCGACTCCGTACAATAGGTGAATTGTGACTCTCGACTTTTTAGGTAACTTGCAGCGCACGCAGCGCTGTGGCGAACTCTGTGCCTCCGATGCCGGGCAGAGTGTAACGCTGATGGGATGGGTGAACCGGCGGCGGGACCACGGCGACCTGATCTTTCTGGATGTGCGGGACCGTTCGGGGATCACGCAGGTGGTGTTCGACAAGAGCGTATCCGGCGAGGCTCATGCGAAGGCGGAGGCGGCGCGGTCGGAGTTTGTGGTGGCCGTCACCGGGACCGTGCGGATGCGCGGAGCGGGGCTGACGAACCCGAAGATGACGACCGGGGAGATCGAGGTCGTCGGGCGTGAACTGTTGTTGCTGAACGATGCGAAGACGCCCCCGTTCTCGCCCGCGGAAGATTCCATTGCGAACGAAGAGGTGCGGCTGAAGTACCGCTATATCGACCTGCGGCGCGAGGAGATGCAGAAGAACTTCGCGGTGCGGTCGAAGGTGGCGATGGCGATCCGGAACTTCCTGGTGGACCAGGGCTTTCTGGAGATCGAGACGCCGTTCATGACGCGATCGACACCGGAGGGCGCGAGGGATTACCTGGTGCCGAGCCGGGTGCATACGGGAAGCTTCTATGCGCTGCCGCAGAGTCCGCAAATTTTCAAGCAGATCCTGATGATCTCGGGGTTCGATCGGTACTTCCAGATTGCGCGGTGCTTCCGGGATGAGGATCTTCGCGCGGACCGGCAGCCGGAGTTTACGCAGATCGACCTGGAGATGACGTTTCCCCAGCAGGCGACGGTGTTCCGGATCGTCGAGGGGTTTCTGCGGGCGGCATTCTCGGCAGCGGGCGTTCAGTTGCCGGAGGATTCGTTTGTGCAGATGAGCTACGACGAGGCCATTGCGAAATACGGCATCGACAAGCCGGATATGCGGCTGCCCGCGATGGTGGACCTCTCCAAGGAGCTGACGGCGGAGCTGCGGGAGACGCTGAAGATCGATCCGACGTTGCCGGTGTATGGGTTCACGATTCCGAAGGCCGGCACAATGAGTGGAACGCAGCGTCGGGGTCTGGTGGACGAGATTCGTAAGAGCTTTGGCGATAGCGGACTGGACTACCTGGACGTGGCCCGGCTGCGGACCAACGAGGCGTTTGTGCCGCTGGCCGAGGCGATTGCGGCGAAACTGAC
>DATLMQ010000202.1:0-5972 GCA_035537215.1 Acidobacteriaceae bacterium | reverse complement strand
AGCACCGCAACGGATCACCCACTTTGCGCGTCTGCGCGAGTGCGACGAGCTGGTCCAGGGGTTCGCCGACGCGGTGGAACCGGCACGGGAGGCGGGAAGGCTCGGTCCCCTGCTGTTTCAGCTTCCACCGAACTTCGCCGCGGACCCGGAGCGCCTGCGGCAGTTTCTCCAGGCTCCGGCGCTGCATGGGAGGAACGCACCCGCCGTGGCGTTTGAGTTCCGGCACCCGAGCTGGTTCGGCGAGGAGACGCTGGATGTTCTACGCGAGCATGGGGCGGCGCTCTGCGTTGCCGAGAGCGATGAGCTGGCGACGCCGGATGTGCGCACGGCCGGGTTCCGCTGCTACAGATTGCGGCGCTCGGGTGGGTACACGGAGGCGGAGCTGGACAGCTTCGCGGCGCGGTTTGCGGAGCTCGCGCGGGAGGACGAGGTGTTTGTCTTCCACAAGCACGAGGATGAGCCGACGGGTGTGCTGAACGCGGTGGCGGTGCAGCGGCGGGCGGCGGAGCTTGCGGCCGGGGCTGCGGCCAGGGCCGGGGCCAGGACCTCGACCAAGACTGCGGCCGGGGCCGAGGCGGCAGGGCCGGTGGCCGGGCGGGGACGGCGGGCGGGAGGGGCGCGGCGATGATCTGCACCTGCTCCATGGCTCACCCCAGCGCTGAGGGGAGCTCGTTTCATCCGCGGCCGTGGATGTCCAATGGCCACCTCCAGACCATCTTCGGGAACTTTCTGCCGCGCGCCAGCAGCCTGCCGGAGCCGATCGCGCAGCTGGTGGAGGTGTCGCCGGCGCGGGGCTCGCAGATTGCCAGCCAGGTGCTGTGCGAATGCCACTGGCAGCCGCTGAAGGACCGGGCGGAGCGGCCGACGGCGATCATCCTGCACGGGCTGGAGGGATCGTCGCACTCGCAGTACGTGGTGGGGAATGCGAACAAGCTGTGGAACGCCGGGTGCAACGTGATCCGGATGAACATGCGCAACTGCGGAGGGACGGAGCGGCTGACGCCGACGCTGTATCACTCCGGGCTGTCAGCCGATGTGGGGCAGGTGCTGCGGTTTTTTATAGAGCGCGAGGGGCTGCAGACGGTTTCGCTGATCGGCTACTCGATGGGGGGCAACCTGGTGCTGAAGCTGGCGGGCGAGCTGGGGGAGGCGGCCCCGAGCGAGCTGCGAAGTGTGGTGGGGGTGTCGCCGGCGATCGACCTGGGACTTTCGGCAGACGCTTTGCACGAGCTGCCGAATCGCATCTACGAGCGCAAGTTTCTGCGGGCGCTGCTGAAGCGCTTTCGGCGCAAAGCCATGCTGTTTCCGCGGGCGTTCGATCCGCAGATGGCGGCGGGGATCGGATCGCTGCGTGAGTTCGACGACCGGATCACGGCGCTGTACTCGGGGTTCCAGTCGGCGGACGATTACTACTTCCGCGCGGCGTCGGCGCGGGTGCTGGACCGGATCGCGGTTCCGACGCTGCTGCTGCACGCCTGCGACGATCCGTTTGTGCGGCTCAGCTTTGAGACCCGCGACCTGATCGCGCGCAATCCGCGTATCCGGCTGGTGGAGCCGGCGCACGGCGGACACTGCGCGTTTCTGGCCCGCCCGGAGCCGGAGAACGGCAATGACGGGTACTGGGCCGAGCACACGGCGCTGCGGTTCATCCTGGAGCAGGCCGGCTACAGAGGAGCGATCGCGACCCCGCAGGCAACGCAATCGCGCCAGACTGTATCCTGAGAGGCAGATGCTCGCTGAATGGTCTGCTGAGTGCTCCGCCGATGCACCTATGCTCGTGATCCCCTGGGCTGACCCGGAGACGGGCACGCACTTCGTCAACCTCCGCACCGAACCTTACGATCTGGCGGAGATTCCCGAGGCGGAGCAGCACCCCCCGCTGGGGCGAGCGCTGCGGGCGCTGAACGCGGTGCGATCTCCGTTCATGACGGCGAAGTGCGACGCCTGGCCGGTGAGCGGGCGCGAGGGCCTGGCGGACCTGGAGCCGCTGCGGATCGAGCTGGTGCTGCCGGAAGAGGAGTGCTCGGCGGCGTTTACAAGCTACATCGACCTGCTGTGGAGGGAGCGCGGGGTGTTCGCCTCGGCGCACCATCAGCAGGATCGGCTGGACCGGCTGTCGCGGCGGGCGGGCAAGCTGCAGCATCCGGAGGCGGCGCTGCAGTGCGTGCTGCGGCCGGCGATGCTGGACATCGACTCTCCGCTGGAGGGCTTCGCGACGACGCTGTATGTCACGGGCGTGGCGGCGAATGTGGATCTGGCGAGGCAGCGCTGGGCTTCGGCGCTGGAAGACGTCGTGGATCTGTTGCGCAGCCGCGAGTTCGAGATCGCCCGGGGCTCCGCTACAATCGACCTGTAGGCGGCGGCGCTGCACTCTGCGGTGCTTCGGGCGAGTAGCTCAATCGGATAGAGCACCGACCTTCTAAGTCGGGGGTTGCAGGTTCGATTCCTGCCTCGCCTACCACGCTTCCAGCTGCGAGTTTCGGAACTTCGGCGCGTCCTTGGGGTGGAGGGTCCGAAGGCTTGTGATTCCGTGCAGGAAGGCGGCTCCATCGATGACTCTGGCCGGCTTGACTCGGCATCGGCGGGACGATCACATGGATCGGCATCGCCATCTGACCCCGTACGCTGCGCTGGTGCTTTCGGGTGGATACGTGGAAGCGGGCGACCAGGGAAGGTACAGCGTGCAGGCCGGGCAGGTGCTGGTGCACGCACCCTACGAGGCGCATCAGAACAGCTTTCCACGCACGGGAGCCGTGGTTTTGAATCTTCCGGCGGAGGGACGATTCGCAGGCGCGAGTGGAACCGTCGCGGATCCGGATGCCATCGCCGCCCTCGCCGAGAAGGATCCGTTCGCAGCCTCTCAGATGCTGCAGGAGACGTTCGTTCCGGTAGATCTCAGCGTGTCGGACTGGCCGGATCTGCTGGCGATTGCGCTTTGTGCAGGTCAGGATTTCAGCCTTGAAACGTGGGCAGAGGCGACAGGCGTCGCGCCGGCGACGGTGAGCCGGGGCTTTCGAAGAGTGTACGGAACGACGCCGCAACGCTACCGGCTGGAACACCGGACGCTGCGTGCGCTCCGCCTGCTGCCTGCATGGCGGGGGACGGTGGCCGATCTCGCCGCGGAGACAGGATTTTCGGACCAGGCGCACCTGACGCGTTCCGTGGTTTCACTCACCGGAGCGACGCCCGGGCGCCTGAGGATCAAATACGTTCAAGCATCTGCCGCGCACGGGGGCTAGCGTGGGAGCATGACTCGCCGCGACCTGATCTACAGCGCCATGGGAATCATGCTGGCGCCGGCAACACTGCTGAACTCCGCGCAGGCACAACAGGCAGTTCCGAACAGGACGCAGTGGAAGGTACGAGCGTCGGAAGGCTTTGACGCGATCGCCTTCCTCGGGCCGCTCTCGGGGGGAGAGCTGTACACGCGCTATTACGCTGAGGAGATTCGGGCGTTTGCTCCTCGGCTCGCACCGGCGGTCCTGAAGGACATCTCCGAGCTTTGGGGAGAGGCTCAGAAGGAAGGGTTCGGCCTGCTGGGACCGAACCTCTGTGTTCTGCTGTCGACCGGGGGCAACGATGCGACGGTCGCTTCGGTGTTGACCGCGCTGGACGATCCTGACAAGCGCATTCTGCCGACGTACAAGGCGAGCCGCTATTGGAGTGCGACGGACTGGGCCTTCTTCACGAAAGCGCTTCCCCGGCTGCGCACGATCTTCTCTTCGCTGCAAGCGGCGGACTTCGCCGGGTTTCGCCTGGACAGCACAAGGGATTCGCTCTTGCAGCGTATCGCCGACGTACAGCGTGCGCTCGTTCACTTCGATGTGATCACCCTGCAGGAGCGAGTGACGGGGCGGGCGTTCGACCCGGCCATCGAAGTTGTGTTGCTTAGGTTTTGCAAGCCTCACGGGATCCGCGTGCAGGGACAGACGTTTCTTCAATCGCTTGACTACGACACGGAGACGACGGTCCGCATTGCCGCGCATGAGATGCTGCATCCTCCGGTGGCCATGGACGGCGCTTCCGCGAAGGCTGTGCTCGACACGCTGAGCCGTGACGGACTCCTCACGCGGATCGTGCATGACCATGATCCGCGCTGGGGCTACACCACGCTCGAGGGCCTGTTGAACGAGGATCTCTGCCAGGCACTGGATCAGCTGATCAGCGAGCAGCTGGGAGTCGGCAGAAATCCCGCGGACCGGTGGCGAAAGTCTGACGATGGCATCCATGTGCTGGCGGCGGGGATCTACGGGCTGTTCCGGCAGGATAAGTGGATCGACAAGGGCGGATCGCTGGAGCACTGGCTGGCGGAGAAGAATCGCGTGGGGGCGTTCTCGCCGGAGAGCTTCCACGCCGTCGCAGCGCGTGTTCTGGAGCGTCCCGTGGATCATCTATGGCCACTCGCGTAGCCGGCTGAGCCGAGCTGAAATTTCAACGCGGGGGCCAGGGAAATCTCGCACCTATTCGTTTGATCTGCTCGGGAGCGTGCGGCTCGGTGGGCTGCTGCGGCCGGGGAGAACGTCGCAGCACGTTCTTCTGCTGCGGGCGTGGTGGCTTTGATACCATTTGGCGGTTCAACACACACCGGATCTGGATGAGTCCTGACGAGTGCCTCTCGAACCTCCAGCCTGCTGCTGCGACTGTCGGCTCTCGGCTGTATCCGTTTTCTCCCTTGTAGATGTGCACCCGGGCCAGTGAGTGGAGCTGAGTAACTCTTCCGGAGATTTCACCTGTGAGATCCGTTACGACCGCGAAGCTCGTCTGCGCTGCGATCCTGCTGCTGTTTGTGATCAACGGTGTGCTGCTGTACCGCGCGACGGGGCGGCTCGGAGATGATCTCGACCGGGTAGGTCACACGCTGGAGGTGCAGCTGCTGATCGATACGATTTCAAACGATGTGTATGCCTTCGACAACGAGGTGCGCAGCCGGTGGAACGCGGACAGAGCGCCCGCGCCGCGAGGGGCGCTGGAGTCGCAGATCGAGTCGGAGATGAGGCAGCTGGAGCGGCTTACGGCGGACAACCCGTCGCAGCAAGGGCGGCTGCAGGAGTTCAGGGCGCTGATCCTGGCGCACGAGGCGCAGTTCGCCGAGACGGAGATCGGAGGGCATACGCTGCAGGGGCTGGAGAGCACCCTGGACGCGCATACGCAGTCGCTGCTGTCGGTTCTGCGCAACATGAACGTGGAGGAGAGCGGCCTGCTGCAGCAGCGGCAGCAGCGCGCGGATGGAGCGCGTCGGGAGGTGATGCTGGAGCTGGTAACGGGAACGGTGGGGGGCATGTCGCTGGCGGCCCTGCTGTTCATGACGTACGCGCGGTCGCAACGCCGCGAGCACGAATCGCTGATGCGGGAGCGGGCGGCGGAGATGGCGCTGCGCGAGCGTGAGCTCCAGGCCAGCGAACTGGAGATCCGGCACAACGAGGCGGAGCGGGCCAACCGGCTGAAGAGCGAGTTCCTGGCCAGCATGAGCCACGAGCTGCGCACGCCGCTGCACACGATCCTGGGCTTTACGGAGCTTCTGCGAGGACGCGAAGACGGTGAGCTGACGGAGACGCAGGACAGGTTCCTGGCCCATATCGAGCAGGATGGCGACCACCTGCTGAACCTGATCAACGGCTTGCTGGACCTGAGCAAGATCGAGGCCGGCCACATGGAGCTGAGGTGCGAGCCCCTGAGCCTTTCGCAATGCATACGCGAGGCGGTGGAGGGGATGCAGGTGAAGGCGGGCCTGCAGGCGATCTCGCTGGAGGTGACGAGCGGCCAGGAGATGACGGTGCAGGCCGATCCGATGCGGTTGAAGGAGGTCCTTTACAACCTGCTTTCGAATGCGCTGAAGTTCACGCCGGAAGGCGGCCGCGTTTCCGTGGACACGAGCACCGAAGCGGGCTATGCCTGTGTGACGGTGAGCGACAACGGGATCGGAATCGCAGCGGAGGATTACGAGAACATCTTCGAGAAGTTCTTCCAGGCGA